>JBATKC010000406.1:0-7241 GCA_049669065.1 Gammaproteobacteria bacterium | reverse complement strand
GGCGTGTTGTGGTCGGCAGCGTCGCGGTGGAAGCCCCGGCCACGGTGATCGAGTGGCTCGACGAGCTCGGCCCGGAACGCCTGGTGCTGGCGCTGGACGTCAGTTGCGAGGGCGAAGAACCGATGCTCGTGACCCGGGGCTGGACCGAGCGCAGCGATACCGGTCTGTGGCAGGCGCTGGATGACTACCGGTCTGCCGGCGCCAGACACGTGCTGTGTACCGATGTCAGCCGGGATGGCGCTTTGACCGGTCCGGCGGTGGATCTGTATGCGGAATGCGCGCGGCGTTTCCCCACGATGGTTTTCCAGGCCTCCGGCGGGGTCCGTGATGCCGCCGATCTGGCGGCGCTGGCAACGACCGGGGCCAGTGGGGCGATCGTGGGTCGCGCGCTGCTCGAGGGCCGGATCAGCGAACAGGAGATGCAGCCATTCTTGCGAAGCGCATAATCCCGTGTCTCGATGTCCGCGACGGACAAGTGGTCAAGGGCGTTCAGTTCCGCGACCATCGGGTCATGGGTGACATCGTGCCCCTGGCGCAGCGGTACCGTGACGAGGGCGCCGATGAGCTGGTGTTCTATGACATCACGGCCAGCCCGGACGGCCGCACCGTGAGCCGGGACTGGGTCGGCCGCGTCGCCGCAGTGCTCGACATCCCTTTCTGCGTCGCCGGGGGTATCCGCAGCGTGGCCGATGCGGAGGCGGTGCTGGGCGCCGGTGCCGAGAAGATATCCATCAACACACCGGCACTGGAAGATCCCGATCTGGTGGACCGTCTCGCCCGGCGTTTCGGCGCCCAATGCGTGGTCGTCGGTGTCGACAGCCAGGGTGGTGACGAAGGCTTTTTTGTCGCCAGCCACACCGGGGATCCGGCGCGTACCCGCTACGGTTTGCGTGGCACGCTGGACTGGATCCGCGAGGTCCAGGATCGCGGCGCCGGGGAGATCGTGCTCAACTGCATGAATCACGATGGCGTGCGCACGGGTTACGATCTGGAGCATCTGACCGCGGTGCGAGCGGTTTGCCGGGTCCCGTTGATCGCTTCGGGTGGCGCCGGTGCACCGGAGCATTTCGTCGACGTGTTCCGGGAAAGCCGCGTCGACGGCGCGCTGGCGGCATCGGTATTCCATTCGGGAAGCATCCGCATCGGTGATCTCAAGACGCGGCTGCTCGAGGAAGGCGTGGCGGTGCGGCCGTGAGCGAAGACAATGCCGTGGATCTCGCCAGCCTCGACTGGGACAAGGGCGATGGCCTGCTGCCCGCGATCATCCAGGACGCGGTGGACGGCTCGGTGCTGATGCTGGGATATATGAACCGGGAGGCGCTGGCGCGGACCCTGGCGGAAGGCAAGGTCACGTTTTATAGCCGCTCGCGCCAGCGGCTGTGGCAGAAAGGCGAGACCTCGGGCAACGTGCTCGAGCTGGTCAGGGTAAGCGCCGATTGTGACCGGGACACCTTGCGCGTCCAGGCGCGCCCGTCGGGGCCGACCTGCCATCTGGGCACCCGGACGTGTTTCGCCGGCGACACAGAGAGCCGCAGGTCACCGGGTTTCCTGGGCGAACTGGAAGATGTGATCCGCGCTCGGCTCGAGGATGCCCCCGAGGGCAGCTATGTGGCGTCTCTGGCGGCTCGGGGACGGCAACGCATCGCGCAAAAGATCGGCGAGGAGGGTGTGGAGACCGCGCTGGCGCTGAGCGCGGGTGACACGGTTGCGCTGCTGGATGAGAGTGCCGACCTGCTGTTTCACATGATGATTGCGCTGCTCAGTGAGGGCCTTTCTCTGAACGAGGTGATCGAGCGACTGGAATCACGGCACCGGGATTGATGCCGCCCGCCATGGCTGCACCGGGCGGCGGCCGGTATGATCCGGCCAGTCGCCAGCTCCCGGACGCTCCATGAGTCGCAAACTCGCCAAATCCACCTCCGTCGTCGGCGGCATGACCCTGATGTCCCGGATCATGGGATTTCTGCGCGACATCATCTTTGCCCGTTTTTTTGGGGCCGGCGCGGGCATGGATGTGTTCGTGGTCGCGTTCCAGATCCCCAATTTCCTGCGCCGTCTGTTTGGTGAGGGCGCGTTTTCCCAGGCCTTTGTTCCGGTGCTGGCCGAATACGAGAACCAGCGCGATCACCAACAGGTTCAGGATCTGGTCGACCGGGTCGCCGGTACGCTGGGTCTGATCCTGTTCGGCCTTACCGTGGTCGGCGTACTCGCGGCGCCGGCGCTGATCGTGCTCTTTGCGCCGGGTTTCCTGGAGGAGGCCGACAAGCACGCGCTGGCCACCGAGATGCTGCGGCTGACCTTCCCGTATCTGCTGTTTATCTCGCTGACCGCGTTTGCCGGGGGCGTGCTCAACACCTATGGACGTTTTGGCGTGCCCGCCTTTACCCCGGTGCTGCTCAATCTGGTGTTGATCGGCTCCGTGTTCCTGCTGGCGCCGCGATTCCCGCAGCCGGTGGTCGGGCTGGCGGTCGGCGTGTTTATCGCCGGTGTGGTGCAGCTGGCATTCCAGCTGCCGTTTCTGAAACAGCTAAAGCTGCTGCCGCGGCCCCGCTGGGGCTGGAACCACGAGGGCGTGCGGCGGATCATCCGGCTGATGCTGCCGGCGATCTTCGGTTCCTCGGTGGCCCAGATCAATCTCATCGTCGACCGGATCATCGCCTCGTTCCTGGTCACCGGCAGCATCAGCTGGCTGTATTACTCGGATCGACTGCTCGAGTTCCCGCTGGGGGTTTTTGCGATCGCGCTGGCTACAGTGATACTGCCCGGACTCTCCCGCCACCACGCCAGCAAATCTCCCGAGGCCTTCTCCCGTACGCTCGACTGGGCGCTGCGGCTGGCCCTGGTGATCGCGACCCCGGCCGCGGTCGGGCTGCTGGTGCTGGCCGGGCCGATGGTCGCCACGCTGTTCAACTATGGCGCTTTTGATGGTCAGGACGTGCGCATGGCATCGCTGAGCCTGATGGCCTACGCGCTGGGTCTGATGGCGTTCACTTTGGTCAAGATCCTCGCGCCGGCCTATTTCTCCCGCCAGGACACCCGCACACCGGTGCGGATAAGCGTCATCGCGCTGCTGACCAACATCGGTCTGAATCTCGTGATCGTGCTGCCGATGCTGCGGTTCGGCATCCCCGGGCCGCATGCCGGTCTGGCGCTGGCCACCGGTCTTGCAGCAGCGCTGAATGCGTTCCTGCTTTACCGCGGGCTGCGCCGCCAGGACGTCTACCGCCCCGGTGACGACTGGCGCTGGATCGGTGCGCGGGTACTGGCCGCCAATCTGGCCATGGGCCTGTTGCTGTGGTGGCTGGCCGGCAGCCTCGACCAGTGGCTGGCCGCGCTCTGGTATCAGCGCGCCGGCTGGCTCGGCGGCTGTATCGGCGCGGGCCTGCTGGTCTATGCGCTGGTGCTATGGGTGAGCGGTGTGCGGCCGCGACACCTTAGCCCCCGGCTGGCTTAGGGGGGGGCGATGATTCACCTGCCGCGCTCCCTTATAATCCGGGTTTTTGCGCCATGGAGCTGATTCGCGGCATTCATAACCTGCGGCCCCGGCATCGCGGCTGCGTCGCCAGTATCGGTAACTACGACGGCATGCATCTCGGGCATCAGCAGGTGTTGAGTCAACTGGTGGAGCGGGCCCGTCAGTACGGGCTGCCCTCGCTGGTGATGTGTTTCGAGCCGACACCGAGGGAATTTTTTACTCACGACCAGGCACCGATGCGATTGAGCAGCCTGCGCGAAAAATTCAGTCAGGTGGCCGCGCAGGGTGTAGACCGGTTCTTTTGCGTGCGATTCAACGAGTCAGTCGCGGCGATGACACCGGCCGACTTTATCCAGCGTCTGTTGGTGGATGGCATCGGCGTGCGGCACCTGGTGGTGGGCGACGATTTCCGCTTCGGCCACAATCGGGCGGGGGACTTCAACACCCTGGTCGCGGCCGGTGGCCGCCATGGGTTCGCGGTGGACGATACGCCAAGTTACAGTGTCGAGGGCCGGCGGGTCAGCAGCACGGCGGTGCGTGATGCACTCGGCGACGGTGACATGGCGCGGACGCGGCGGCTGTTGGGTCGGAATTACGTGATGAGCGGCCGGGTGGTGCATGGTGAGCGGCTGGGACGTCAGCTCGGCTTCCCCACCGCCAATATCCGCGTGGGGCACCGCCGATCACCGCTGATGGGCGTGTTTGCGGTGCGGGTACGGGGTCTCGGGCCGGTGCGTGACGCAGTTGCTAACCTGGGCACGCGACCGACCGTCAACGGTAAGGAGATGCTGCTCGAGGTGCACATCTTTGATTTTGCCGAGGACATTTACGGACGACGTATCGAGGTCGAGTTTGTCCATCATCTGCGGAACGAACAGCGCTTCGACGGCGTCGAAGCGATGAGGCAACAACTGGAACGGGACGCACAACACGCCCGCGAACTGCTGGCCGCCGCGCCGTGACCGCGGCCGCGGGGATCGGGACCGGCAACAACAAAGGACCGTGCACTTGGCCGATTACAAACAAACGCTGAATCTGCCGCAGACGGATTTCCCGATGCGCGCCAATCTCGCCAAACGCGAGCCGGCGATGCTGGAGCAATGGAAGGCGAACGATGTCTACGGCAAGCTGCGCGCCGCTGCGCGAGGCCGGCCGACCTTTATCCTGCCGGATGGTCCTCCGTATGCGAACGGCGCCATCCATGTCGGCCATGTGGTCAACAAGGTACTCAAGGACATCGTGGTCAAGTCGCGCAGCCTGGACGGCTACGACGCACCATTTATCCCCGGCTGGGACTGCCACGGCCTGCCCATCGAACTGGTGGTGGAGCGGAAGCGCGGCAAGGGCATGGAGCCGCATGAATTCCGCGCCGCCTGTCGTGAATACGCCGCCACCCAGGTCGACGCCCAACGCGAGGATTTCTACCGTCTCGGCGTGCTTGGCGACTGGGACCATCCTTATCTGACCATGGATCCGCGCTACGAAGCAGAGCAGATCCGCGCCTTCGCCCGCATCATGGCGAACGGCCACGTCTATCGTGGCTTCAAGCCGGTGCACTGGTGTCTGGATTGCCGCTCGGCGCTGGCCGAGGCCGAGGTCGAATATCAGGATCGCACTTCGCCGGCTATCGATGTGCGTTTTCGGGTGCTGGACGAGCACGCGGCGCTGGCCGCGTTTGGCCAGGACACTCAGGCGCAGGGGGCCGGTGAGCTGTCGATAGTGATCTGGACCACAACGCCGTGGACCCTGCCGGCGAACCAGGCCGTGAGCCTGCACCCGGATCTTGAGTACGCGCTGCTGGAACTGGATCTCGGCCGGGGCGCGGAGCGGGTGATCGTGGCCAGGGACATGGTGGCCGACGTCACCCGTCGCTGGGGCGTCGCACACTTCGAGGAGCTTGCGGTCTGCCGTGGCAAGGACCTGGCGCGGCTGCTGTTGCAGCATCCGTTTTACGACCGTCAGGTGCCGGTCGTGCTGGGCGAGCACGTGACCCTGGAAGCCGGCACCGGCGCGGTGCATACGGCGCCGGGTCATGGTCAGGACGACTTCATCATGGGCCAGCAATGGGACTTGCCGGTGGACAACCCGGTCGGCCGTAACGGTTGTTTTGTCGACGGTACGCCGCTGTTTGCCGGTGAGCATGTGTTCAAGGCCAATGACCATGTGGTGGAGGTGTTGGCGGAGCACGGCCGGCTGGTCTTGCATCAGCCGTTCGAACACAGTTATCCGCATTGCTGGCGCCACAAGACGCCGGTGATTTTCCGCGCCACGCCGCAGTGGTTTATCGGCATGGACGCGGCCGGTCTGCGCGAGCAGGCGCTGCAGGCGATCGGTGGCGTCGGCTGGACGCCGTCCTGGGGTGAAAGCCGTATCCGGGGCATGGTCGAAGGACGTCCGGACTGGTGTATCTCCCGGCAGCGCAGCTGGGGCGTGCCGATCGCGTTGTTCGTGCACCGGGACACCGATGAACCCCATCCGGACTCTGTGGCGCTGCTGGAGCAAGTCGCGCAACGGGTCGAGAAGGACGGCATCGACGCCTGGTGGGATCTGGATCCCGGCGAGTTGCTCGGTGACGCGGCCGGCGATTATGTCAAAGTCAGCGACATCATGGACGTGTGGGTGGACTCGGGGCTGATGCACCACTGCACGTCCACGCTGCGCAAGGAATTGACGGTGCCCGCGGATCTGTATCTGGAGGGTTCGGACCAGCATCGCGGCTGGTTCCAGAGCTCATTGCTCACCTCGGTCGCGATGCATGGCACTGCGCCCTACCGCGGCGTGTTGACCCATGGGTTCACCGTCGACGAGAAGGGCCGCAAGATGTCCAAGTCGCTGGGCAATGTGGTCGCGCCGCAGAAGGTGATCAACGTGCTCGGCGCCGATGTGCTGCGCCTGTGGGTGGCGGCGACCGACTACCGCGGCGAGATGAGCGTCTCCGACGAGATCCTCAAACGCATGTCGGATTCCTACCGGCGGATGCGCAACACGGCGCGCTTCCTGCTCGGCAATCTGCATGGTTTTGATCCCGCGGAAGATATGGTCAAAGTGGGAGACATGGTTGCGCTGGATCGCTGGGCTGTGGAGCGGGCACGCAGTCTGCAGGCCGCGGTGATCGAGGCCTATGGCAGCTACGAGTTCCATCAGATCTATCAGCGCCTGCACAATTTTTGCGTACTCGACATGGGCGGTTTCTTCCTCGATGTGTTGAAGGACCGCCTCTATACCACGCCCGCGAACAGCCACGCGCGGCGGTCGGCGCAATCGGCCATGTACCATATCGCTGAAGCGATGGTGCGATGGCTGGCACCGATCCTGAGCTTTACCGCTGAAGAGATCTGGGCTGCGTTACCGGGCGAGCGCGATGAGTCGGTGTTTTTCGGAGGCTGGTATCAGATCCCTGGCGCCAGCAGCCCGGCCGAAACCGTGGACTGGCCGCAGATCCTCAAGGTCCGTGAGGAGGTCTCGCGCGAGCTGGAACGCCTGCGTAACGAAAACGTGATCGGCTCAGCGCTCGATGCCGAGGTCACGCTGTATTGCGAGTCCCATCTGCTCGAGCGTCTGCAGGTCCTCGGTGACGAGCTGCGCTTTGTTTTTATCACCTCCGAGGCGCGCGCGGTGCCGTTGGACCCGCGTCCGGCAGACGCGCGGCCGATCGAGGGTTTCGGCGCTGACGGCTTGTTTATCAGCGTCGAGCGCAGCGCCAACGCAAAATGTGCGCGCTGCTGGCATCGCCGGCCCGATGTGGGCACGAACGCAGAGCATCCGG
>JBATKC010000405.1:0-3258 GCA_049669065.1 Gammaproteobacteria bacterium | reverse complement strand
ATCATGCCCTCGAGACCAAGCCGCATGCCGTCGTTGGCGTCGTAGATCTTCTCCACGCCGTGCGCTTCGAGCGCGTCGATCTCATCCGGCGCGATGGTGCCGCCGCCGCCGACGACGACGCGGATGTGCTCGGCGCCGGCATCACGCAACATGTCCACCATGTAGCGGAAGTACTCGTTGTGACCGCCCTGATAGGAACTGCAGGCGATTGCGTCCACGTCTTCCTGCAGCGCAGCGCGCACGATGTCCGCGACGCTGCGGTTGTGACCCAGGTGAATAACCTCCGCGCCGTGGCTCTGCAGCAGTCGCCGGATGATGTTGATGGCTGCATCATGGCCGTCGAACAGAGACGCTGCGCTGATAAAGCGCAACGGCGTCTTGCTCGACTCCTCGCGCGGCAGGCTGACGTCTCTGGCGGCTGTGCTCATATGGCGAATTTCCGGTCTCGGGCCCGGGCGCTGGCGACGGCCTCCGGGCAACCGATTATAGCGACAAACCGCAGCGCCCCGGCTACGCTTGTTTTGTTGCGGTGCAATGCCGACTTGCGATGCAGGATCGAGCAGGCCCGACTATAATCCTGCCGCCGTTCGGTGATACCGCGCCCGGATGCATTCGGCAAAGACGCGGCGACGGCAGATTCGCGCTCGTCGCATCGATCGACGAATCCCCGGGGTGGATAAGAACCGGAAGCGCCCCGCAGGCGGACTATCGTCGCTGCGCTTTGCCTGGTGCTTCGGCAGCGCCGGATCGACCGTTTAAACGTGTTCCGTCAGGAGGAGAACGAATGGAGCTCTTTGAGACCCTGCGCGAGATGGGGCACGAGCAAGTGGTGTTTTTCCAATGCGAGGACACCGGGCTCCGGGCCATCGTGGCGATACACGACACCACGCTCGGCCCCGCTTTGGGCGGGCTGCGCATGTGGCCGTATCACAACGAGCAGGAAGCGTTGCGTGACGTGCTGCGACTGTCTCGCGGCATGACCTACAAGGCAGCGGTATCCGGGCTCAACCTCGGCGGCGGCAAGGCGGTGCTGATCGGTAACCCGGAGACCGACAAGAGCGAGCCCTTGTTCCGTTCGCTCGGCCGTTTTATCGGCTCCCTCGGTGGTCGCTATATCACGGCCGAGGATGTCGGCACATCGGTCGAGGACATGGACTATATCTATCAGGAGACCGACCGCGTGGTCGGCGTGCATCGGGTCCACGGCGGCAGCGGTGATCCGTCGCCGTTTACCGCCTACGGCACCTTGCAAGGCATCAAGGCCTGTCTCAACCGCAAGTTTGGTGATGACGATCCGGGCAAACGCAGCTTTTCGATCCAGGGCTGCGGTCATGTCGGCTACTACCTGACCAAGTATCTGCGCGAGGCCGGCGCCAAGGTCTTCGTCTGTGATATCAATCAGAGCCGGACCGAGCGCGCGGTGGACGAACTCGGTGCCGAAGCGGTGCCCATGGAGCAGATCTACGATGTGGACGCCAACGTATTTGCGCCCTGCGCGCTGGGCGGCGTGATCAACGAGGACACCGTGCCCAGGCTGAAATGCCAGATCGTCGCCGGCAGCGCCAACAATCAGCTGGAGTCCGAAGAATGGGGCACGGTACTGGAGGAGCGGGACATCCTCTATGCACCGGACTATGCCATCAACGCCGGCGGCCTGATGAACGTGGCGATCGAACTGCAGGGATATGACCGGGACCGCGCCTACCGCACAGTGAGCACCATCTACAATATTATCGGTAACATCTTCAGCATCGCGGACCGGGACGGTATCCCGAGCTGGCAGGCGGCCGATCGTCTGGCGCTGGAGCGCATCGCAGCCATCGGCAACGTGCGCCGGTTCTATTCGCAGCGGTTCAAGGACCGGCTGTCCGGACGCAGACCGCACACCACGGCCTCTATCGGTTGACCGGCGGGGCCGCTGCAGCGGCCCCACATCATTTTATCGCCTCGCACCGCAAGAGGAGCATCGGTGACCGCGTTCAATACCGACATCAACGAAGACCTTGATCTGCTGCGCGACGCCGTGCGCCGCTTCGCCGAGGCCGAGATCGCGCCGCGCGCCGACCAGATCGATCAGGACAACGCGTTCCCCCAGGACCTGTGGCCAAAACTCGGCGAGATGGGACTCCTCGGCATCACCGTGCCGGAGGAATACGGCGGCTCAGGGATGAGCTATCTGGCCCATGTGGTGGCGATGGAGGAGATCTCCCGTGCCTCGGCCTCGATCGGTCTGTCCTATGGCGCACACTCCAACCTGTGCGTGAACAACATCTATCTCAATGCGAGCGAGGAACAACGCCAGCGCTGGCTGCCCAAGTTGTGCAGCGGCGAGTGGGTCGGCGCGCTCGCCATGTCCGAGCCCGGGGCCGGCTCCGACGTGGTCGGCTCGATGAGCTGCCGGGCCCAAAAGCGTAGCGATGAGCGCGGCGACGTCTGGGTCGCAAACGGCTCCAAGATGTGGATCACGAATGGCCCTGAAGCCTCCGTGCTGCTGACGTATATGCGCACCGCCGGCCACGAGGCCGGGTCAAAGTGCATGACCGCCTTCGTGGTCGAAAAGGGGATGCCGGGCTTTAGCACCGCGCAGAAGCTGGACAAACTCGGCATGCGCGGTTCGCAGACCTGCGAGCTGGTGTTCGAAGACTGCAAAATCCCCGCCTCGAATGTGCTGGGCGAGCCGGATAAGGGCGTCTACATCCTGATGCGCGGTCTGGACTCCGAACGCGTGGTGCTGTCGGCCGGACCGATCGGCATCATGCAGGCCTGTATGGACGTCACCCTGCCCTATGTCCACGAACGCAAGCAGTTCGGCCGCCCGATCGGAGAATTCGGCATCATGCAGGCCAAGCTGGCGGATATGTATACCGCGCTGCAATCCGCACGCGCGTTCAGCTATCGCGTCGCCGAGCAGTTCGACCGCGGCCGTCCTACCCGCCAGGATGCCGCCGCCTGCCTGCTGCTGGCCTCACAGTCGGCAGTGCAAGTCGCGCTCGAGGCGATACAGAGCCTGGGCGGCAACGGCTATATCAATGAATACCCAACCGGACGTCTGCTGCGCGATGCCAAGCTCTACGAGATCGGCGCCGGGACCAGCGAGATCCGGCGCATGCTGATCGGCCGTGAGCTGATGCACGCCAGCGAAACCGACGCCTGATTCAAGACCCCGAGGAGATCGCGCCATGAGCGAAGAGAACGTCGTCATTGTCGCCGCCCGCCGCACCCCGATCGGGTCCTTCCAGGGCACGCTGTCCACGGTCC
>JBATKC010000404.1:0-5431 GCA_049669065.1 Gammaproteobacteria bacterium | reverse complement strand
AGCCTGGACCATGATCAGGGCGGCGAGATCGCGGCCAACCTCGAGCGGCTCTACGATTATGTTGCGCGCCGGCTGACGCTGGCCAACGCCAGAAACGACGCCGCGATGCTGGAAGAATCCATGCGGCTGTTGAGCCAGATCCGTGATGCCTGGTCTGACATGGACGCGCAGATGCCCATCGCCGTGGCCGCTGTCCGCTGAGGAGAACGGTGATGACGGAACTGCAAAATCTGGTTGAGCTGACGCAGCAGGTCCAGCGCCTGGTCGAGGCCGGTGACTGGAGCGAAGCGGCGCGTCTGGACCGGGATCGCCGCCCGCTGATGGAGGCATTTTTGGCGCGCCACCAGGACGAGCACTCACGCGCCGAGGCGGCTGCGACGGTACGCAAAGTCATCGCCATGGATCGCGAGACCTTGCAGGTGATCGGTGAGAGACGTACTGCCGCATTGACCGATGCCAGCCGCCGTTTTACCGCGGGGCGCGCTATCCGCGCCTATCTTGAACAACCTGGCGCGCAGCCTGTCGGACAAGCCGGCGCATCCGGTCTTCGACCATGAGCGGTGTCGCTGACAGCAGCTCGGGGCTGGGTTACTCGGACGAGATCCCGATCGTTTTCGAGCCGGCAGCCCTGCCTGAAGGCGCAGTGCAGGATCGGACCAACGCCGGCATCGTGCGGATCATCCGTGCGCTGACCGCGTTCGAGGATGTGGCGGGGGATCCGGCCGAAGAAGATTCGCCGCTGAGTCATCTGATGGTGCGCGTGGAAGGCAAACTGGATCTGTTGCTGAATCTGGTCGGCGGTCTGGTCCATCGTCATGTGGAACTGCCGCGCCGCCACCGGGTGCGGGTCTGCGTCGGTGGCCTGGAGTGGTGTGACGCGCCCGACGGCGTCGCCGAAGGGGCGACCGGTATCATCGTCATCTACCCGCAGCCCGCGATCCCGATCTCGCTGCGGATACCGGGGACGGTCACTGCTGCCGGTACCGAGGGTGGCCAGCGCTTGCTGATGCTCGAGTACTTCGGGCTGTCCTCGGAAGCGCGGGATCTGGTGTCCAAGTACGTGTTCAGACATCACCGGCGCGAGATCGCCCGGATCCGGGACGCACAGTGACAATATTCTGTCGCCCGCGCCGGTAATCGCCGCCGGAAGTTTGGCGACGGCTCGAATCCCGACGCCCCAGAATTTCATAAGCCTATGAATTAAAGGAGATTGCTGAATCTGGCACGGAATCTGCTTCTCTAATCCCCGGCAACGGACATGCTGACGGACAGGGAAGTCTCCATGGACAGAATCATCGAATTGGAACGTGCGTTTTCGACCTTCTCGGCCGCCTCAAGGGACCTTGAGGCCTCCTACGCCGTTCTGGAAAAACGCGTGGCAAAGCTGACCGGCGCGCTTGGCGAGGCGAATCGCGAAAGCCGGCGTCAGCGTCGCGACAAGGCACGCCTGGCGCGTCGTCTGAGCCTGTTGATGGACGCGCTGCCTGGCGCGGTACTGCTGCTGGACGCGGCGGGCTGCGTACGCGAGGCCAATCCCGCGGCGGAGCAGATTTTCGGCCAGGCGCTGGAGGGTCAGGCCTGGCCCGAGATCAGCGATCGCTGCGTAAAGACGATGAACCGCAGCGGCGAGTTCGTTACCCATGATGGCCGGCGGCTGGCGCTGGCACGACGCAGCCTGCGGCCGGAATCCGGGCAGATCCTGTTGTTTACGGACGTAACCGAAGGCCGCGCCGTAGACGATCTGATGGAACGCCACCAGCGTCTGTCCACGATGGGCGAAATGGCGGCCGCGCTGGCGCACCAGATCCGCACGCCTTTGTCGTCGGCCCTGCTCTATGCGTCCAGCGCCTGCGCGCCACGCCTTACCGAGCAGACACGGCAAAAACTGGCGGAGCGTGTCGTGGCCCGGCTGCATGATCTGGAGCGTCTGGTCACGGATATGCTGAATTTCGCCGGTGGTTGCACGCCTACAGAGGACGGTATTCCGATAAAGGGGCTGCTCGATGCGGTCCATCGCTCCGTTGCACCCCAGCTTGTCGGGGCTCAGCGGCTGCAGATCCAGGGGAGCGACACCATCCCGCAGGTGGCGGGTAACGAACAGGCTGTCGCCGGGGCCCTGAGCAATCTGGTGATCAACGGGCTCGAAGCGGCCGGCAACGATGCGATCGTCAGTATCAGGGCGCAGGTCCGTGACCCCGGTAGCGTCGATCTGATCGTCAGCGATAACGGTCCCGGTGTTGCGCAGGGTCTGGAAGAGAAGATCTTCGATCCCTTCTTCACCACGCGCGCCAACGGCACCGGTCTGGGGCTCGCGGTGGTGCGCTCGGTGGCCCGCTCACACCAGGGCGATGCCTGGCTCGAGCGGCACGCCGACGGCCGTTCGGACTTCGTGGTCCGCCTGCCGGCGCAGTCATCGCCCTACGCCACCGGTCTGGTGAACAAGCTGCCGGAGGTGGCCGCATGAGCGAGGCGCCGATCCTGGTGGTCGAAGACGACGAGGCCCTGCGCAATGCGCTGGCGGAAACCCTCGAGCTGGCGGGTCACACCGCCCGGGTCGCCGCCGACGGCAGCGCGGCGATGCAGATTATCGAATCAGAAACGATTGCAGCGGTGGTGACGGATTTCCAGATGGCGCCCATGGACGGGCACGCGCTGCTGCAACGTATCCGGGCACGACAGCCCGACCTGCCGGTGCTGATGATGACCGCCCACGGCACCATCCAGCGCGCGGTGAGGGCGATGCGAGACGGTGCCAACGACTACCTGGTCAAGCCCTTCGAAGTGGCCGAGCTGGTGGAGCGTCTGGAGCGTCTGACCGCAGTACCGAATCGCGCGCCGGGGATGGTCGCAGAAGACCCGGTCACCATGGAGGTACTGGGTTTGGCATCGCGCGTCGCCAGCAGCGACGCTACCGTTTTGCTGAGCGGCGAGAGCGGCACCGGTAAGGAGGTATTCGCCCGTTATATCCATACGCGATCGCGTCGGGCGGATGGGCCTTTCATCGCCATCAATTGTGCGGCGATCCCGGAGAACATGCTGGAAGCGGTCCTGTTCGGCCACGAGAAGGGCGCATTTACCGGCGCCCACGCCGCCCGCAGTGGCAAGTTCGAGCAAGCCCAGGGCGGCACGTTGCTGCTCGACGAGGTGTCTGAGATGGACCTCTCCTTGCAGGCAAAGTTGTTGCGGGTGCTGCAGGAACGGGAGGTCGAGCGAGTCGGAGCTGCAGCCAGCATCCCGCTGGATGTGCGCGTGTTGGCCACGACCAATCGTGATCTCAAGCACTGCGTTTCCGCCGGTGATTTCCGCGAAGACCTGTTTTATCGACTCAGCGTATTCCCGCTAGAGCTGCCGCCGCTGCGTCGGCGGCCCGGTGACATCCTGCCGTTGGCGCGTTATTTCCTCGCCGCCGGCGCCACCGAGCGGCGTCCGCTGCCGCAATTTTCTGCCGAGGCCGCAGCAACGCTCGAGGCTTATCACTGGCCCGGCAACGTGCGCGAGCTGGCCAACGTTGTACAGCGCGCGCTGATCCTCTGCGCTGGTGACACGATCCGACCCGGTGAACTCCGTTTCGAGTCGGTGCCCAGCCGCGAGGACGAGAGCGAAGAGCGCAGTGGCCGTCTGCAGGACGGATTGCGCAACCGCGAAGAACGGATGATCGCGCAGGCTCTGGCCCAGGGTGGTAGCCGCAAGCGTGCGGCCGAGCTGCTGGGTATCAGCCCGCGCACGCTGCGCTACAAGATCGCGCGCCTGCGCGAGCAGGGATGCGGATTGCCCGGCCCCGGGTCACGGGCATGAGTCAGGTGCTTGGGCTACGGGTCATGGAAGGGACGAGATCATGAGCAACATGCAAATCAATCAGGTCCTCGATCAGCTCAGGGCGCTGTCGAAGGATATCCAGCCAGCGCAACAGACGCCGGCCGCTGGCAAGGTGGACTTCAGCGAGGTGCTGCAGGATTCGATCCGTGGCGTCAGTGACATGCAGCAGGAAAGTTCGGGCATGCGCAGTGCGTTTGAGGCGGGTCAGCCGGGGGTCGATCTCACCGAAGTGATGATCGCGACGCAGAAAGCGAGCCTTTCGTTTCAGGCCATGGCCGAAGTGCGCAACAAGCTGGTCGAGGCCTACAAGGAAATCATGAACATGCCCATCTGAGGCATGGATGGAGCTTATCAAGCAGATGGAAACACAAAACTCTCACGGTCTGATGACGGCGATAGACCGGGTGCCCGGGATGCGACAATTCCTGTTGCTGATCGGCCTAGCCGCGAGTATTGCTGCCGGCTTGTCGGTGGTGCTGTGGGCACGCGAGCCTGGTTACAAGGTGGTCTACGGTCATCTCGAAGAGCGCGATGCCAGCGAAGTCGTGCAGGCGCTGCAATCCAACGGCATACCCCACCGTCTGGACAACACCACCGGGGCGGTCATGGTGCCGGGAGAGCTGGTCCGGGATGCGCGCATGAAGCTGGCTGCCGAGGGTCTGCCGCGTGGCGCCGGGCTCGGGCTGGAAATGATCGAGGGCGACGACGGCTTTACCGTCAGCCAGTTTATGGAGAGCGCCCGCTACCAGCATGCGCTCGAGGTTGAACTGGCACGGACCATCATGCGGATGCGCGCTGTCGAGAGTGCCCGGGTCCACCTCGCGTTGCCCCGGCAGACAGCGTTCGTACGCCAGCGGCAGCAGCCCAGCGCCTCGGTACTGCTCCACCTGTATCCGGGCCGGCGGCTGGAGAACTCCCAGGTGGCGGCGGTGGTCAACCTGGTTGCGTCCAGCATCCCCGAAATGATGCCGTCAAAGGTGACGGTGGTCGATCAGCTGGGGCAGCTGCTCAGGGCGCCGGATGAAAACAGCGAAATGGCGCTGACCGGGCGGCAATTCGATCAGCAGCGACGCATGGAGCAGGAGCTGGGCCGGCGGATCGAGAGCATGCTGACACCGGTCCTTGGCGCCGGCAGCGTGCGCGCCACAGTGGCGGCGGAGCTGGATTTCACTGTCAGCGAGGAGACCCGGGAGAGCTTTGACCCGAACACCGCCGTGTTGCGCAGTGAGCAGACCAGCGAAGACATGAAACGGGCCGAGAATATCGTCGCCGGGGTCCCCGGCGCGATCAGCAACGCACCCGCCCCCGATCCGGCCGAAGAAATCATCGAGACCCCGCCGCCGCCGGTCAGCGAGGCGCGCAAGTCGACCCGGAACTTCGAGGTCGACCGCACGGTCAGCCATGTGCGTGCCGCGGTGGGCAGCGTCAAACGCCTGTCGGTGGCGGTACTGGTCGATCATCGCAGCACCCTTGATGAGGACGGGGAAGTCGTCCGCCAGCCGCTTGAGGACGGCGAGCTGGATGAACTGCGCACCCTGGTCAAGGAAGCGGTCGGCTTCGATGAGGCCAGAGGCGACAGCGTCAGCGTGATCAATGCTTCGTTCCAGGCCTTGCC
>JBATKC010000403.1:0-4556 GCA_049669065.1 Gammaproteobacteria bacterium | reverse complement strand
GACCGGCCCGTCGGCGCCCGGGTGGAAGGCCACGGCGGCCCCGGTCAACATCAGCAGAGTGACTGCAATCAGCGTGGTTTTCATCATCATTACTCCTCTCAAAAGATTTGACTCATTAGAATGAGCTGCGCGCCGAAAGCCGGCGCAGTGCGGCCTCGGCGCTCCGGTGGGCGTGCTCAAATCCCGCGTCCGTGGGTAGCGCTCGATCGGGTGTCCGCCCGGTGGCGCCGACTTCAGGGATCAGCACGAACAGGGCCTGGACCAGGAAATAGGTCCACAGGGCCAGGAACACGCTGCCGCTGCCGAGCGCCGCCCACACTGATGCCGCCAGCGCCAGCAGTCCCAGCACCAGATCCGCGAGCGCGGTCAACGCCCGCTCGTGGAAATACAGGACTCGGACCAACCAGATCATCAGTGCATGGGCAAGCAGAAAGGCCGGCCAGGAAGGCGCCAACCAGAGGGTCGCGGTGGCCCCCGTCAGCCAGATTGCCAGGGTCGTGACCCGGCCGATCCGGTGTTCACTGACACCGAGCAGGTAGATCACATAGACCAGGGCGAGCAGCGCGATCATGCAACGCAACACCGGGCCAGTCGCCAGCGGCAACCAGGTGGTCATGGCGGCGAACCCGGACGCGCCGGTCAAGGCCAGCGCCAGCGCAATAGCGACGCCGCGGCCGAAGGTCGGGCGTCTCATGATCGTGCCCTCCGCCGCTTCTCGGCCAGGAAGGCGACTTCGACCTCGTCATCGCTGACCCCGCGGCCAAAACCGCCGCTGTCGTCCGCCGCTGCAGCCGATGTCGTGGTCGCAAACAGCTCGCTCTTCTGCTGCATGCTTTCGAGACGCAAGCGGTTCTGCTGCATGATCGCGCGGCTCTCACTGAGCGCCTTGTCGACGTCGCCCAGACGCTGGTGGAGATACTCCGACTGTTGTTTCAGCTCCAGCCGGCGACGGATCAGCCCGCGGGCCAGTTCGGTCTCCTCAGCCTCGAAACACACATCAAGCTGGCTCGCGATATCTTCGCAACTGCGTTCGCACTGCTCATTGCGAGCCGCCAACTGCTCGCGCTCCAGCGTCAGACCACCGATGCGCCGCTCGCCTTCGTCCAGATCCTGCTCCATCTCACGGATGCTCTGGCGCAGCAGCACCTCCGGTTCCTCGATCCGGTCGAGGACCGCGTGGACATCGGCGGTGAACAGCCGTGACACTCGATTGATGATCGCCATGATTGCCTCCTGCGACACAAAGGCCGCGTTGCTGTGGGTTCACGCTGATAAGGCTAGGCGCGCGTCGCCGCCGACTGTAGACATGACCTGGTAAAAACGTCGGCGGATTTTTTACCTGATGTTTACAATCCCGCCGGGGGCTTGCTGCTAGGCTGGAGTCCACGCTGTCTGAGGGCGAGTGTCGCTATTGCCATGACGATCAAGAACCGACTGCGCATCCTTGTGGTGGAAGATGAAGAGGCCATCCGTACCGGTCTCGAAGATCTGCTGGTGTTCCACGGCTACGCGGTGGAAGGCTGCGCCGACGGTCGCAAGGGATTGGGCCTGGCCCTGAGCGGGACCTTCGACCTGGTGCTGCTCGACATCATGCTGCCGGGTCTGGACGGCTACACCATCTGCGAGCGGATACGCGCCGAGGACCGCGAGCAGCCGATCGTGATGCTCACCGCCCGCAGCGCTGAAGACGACATCGTCCGCGGTCTCAGCCGGGGCGCTGACGACTATGTGTCCAAGCCATTCTCGGTGGCAGAACTGATGCTTCGGGTCGAGGCCGTGCTGCGCCGCTCAAGGGCCGGCACCGAAATCGCCAACCGCATCCGGGTCGGTGCTGACGTCGACATCGACGTGCGCAACCTCAGCGGTGTTCGTGGTGACAAGACGCTGGAATTTACCCGACGGGAAATGGAGGTACTGCAATATCTGTACACGCACGGCGAGCGCGCCGTGTCCCGCGAGGAGCTGTTGAACAAGGTCTGGGGCTACAGCCGCACCGCCGATATCGAGACCCGCACTGTCGACATCCACATCGCTCGGCTACGGCGCAAGATCGAGGCGGATTCAGGCAATCCGGTGCATCTGACCACGGTCCGCGGCGCCGGTTACCGGTTGGTCGGGAGCGACTGAGATGGCGCGCGCGGAGATGCTGCAAGGCCTGGATCCCGCGCGTCTGCGGCGTTTGCTTGTGGTGTTTTTCCTGGCCCTCGCGATACCGGCGACGGTGCTGATCGTTCAGGCCTATCGCCAGATCCAGTGGGAGGCATTCCATCAACAACGCCAGCTCGCGGAGGTGCTGACAGAGAGTCTCACGCGCAGCGCGGCGGAGCTGGTGCGGCGCGAAGACGAGCGACCCGCTGCCGAGTACCGCTTTCTGATCGTCGCCGGTGATCCGGCTGCCAACTTTTTGCAGCGCTCGCCGCTGTCGGACATTCCGCCCTCCGGATCACTGCCCGGTCTGATCGGCTATTTCGAAGTCGACGCCGATGGCAGCCTGAGCACACCGCTGCTGCCTGATCCAGGCCTCGATCCTGCGGCGTTCGGCATCTCCCCCGATGACATGCGGCGTCGGCTCGAACGGCAGTCGGAACTGCTGGGCGTGTTGAGCGACAACCGTCTGCTGCCGCGCCGCGTCCTCGCATCGGCGGCAACGCCGATCGAGGATCGGCCTGCCGCCGGAGACGACAGTGGTTTTGCCGGGACCCTGTCCGGTGCGCCGGTATCTTCAATGTCGAAGAAGATTGCCGGGCAGAGCGTTGACGAAGGGTATCGGACAAGCGATGAAACCGTGTCCGTAGCCGACCCGGTCAGGCCGCTGGAATCCCCGGGGGAAGCGGTCACGCCGCAAGCCGGGTTTGACCGGCTGAGCGAGATAGAAGCGTCGCTGTTGACGCAGACCGAAGACGCCGACACACAAAACAACGCGCGTAGCCTTGGGCGGGTCGAGGATCTGTCGCTGGACAAGGGCCTGGAAGAAAAGAGCCGCAGGCTGGCGCCCGATGCCGCTGACACGCCGGCGCAAGCGGCCGGCGCGGCAGAGCAAAGCCAACGCGCGCGACGCAAGGAACAGACCGTATTGCCCGGCCCCGCCCGACAGGATTTCGAGAGACGCGGCGCTGAAAGCCTGCGCGGGGCCAGGGACATCAGCCGCCCGGCCACACCCGCCGCGGCACCGATGGAACCCACCCGGATCACGGCCTTCGAGACCGAGGTGGAGCCGTTCGATTTCCGCCTGCTGGACAGCGGCCAGTTCGTGATGTTCCGCCGGGTCTGGCAGGACGGTGAGCGGTTGATACAGGGCATGTTGATCGATCGCCAGCCATTCCTCGACGGCCTGTTCCGCACGCCGTTTGACACTGCCGCGCTGGCCGGATCCAGCGACCTGTTGCTGGCCTATGGCGGCGACGTACTCGGCGTGCTCCGCGGCAGCGAAGAGCGTGGTTACGCGAGCCGCAGCCCGGACGTCACCGGGGCACTGCTATACCGGGCGCGACTGGCCGCACCTCTGGATGGTTTTGAGATGATCTTCAGCCTGAACCGGCTGCCGGCGGGACCCGGCTCACGTCTGATCACCTGGGTCAGCGTGATCCTCGGGCTGGTGCTGGTCAGCGGTTTTTTCCTGCTCTATCGTCTCGGCACAGGACAGATCGCGCTCGCCCGGCAGCAGCAGGACTTCGTCGCAGCGGTCAGCCACGAGCTGAAGACGCCGCTCACTTCGATCCGCATGTACGGCGAAATGCTCCGTTCGGGCTGGGGTGACGAGACCCAGCGGCAGCGCTATTACGGTCACATCTCCGATGAGAGCGAGCGTCTGTCCAGGCTGATCGAGAACGTGCTGCAGATGGCGCGGATGACGCGCAGCGATCCGAGCTTCGAGCTGCGACCGGAACCGGTCGGTGAACTCCTCGCGGCGGTCGGCGCGCTGATCGAAGCGCAGGTCGAGCGCGCCGGGTTTGAATTGCAGACCGAGCTGACTGCGGATCTCGCGGCGCGTGCCGTCATCGTGGATCGGGACTGTTTTGCCCAGGTGCTGATCAACCTGGTGGACAATGCGATCAAGTTCGCAGCCGGCGCCACGAACAGGGCAATCGTCATCACCGCCGGCCCCGGACCCGCCGATGCGGTCACATTCTCGGTCCGCGACTTCGGGCCCGGTATCCCGCGGGATCAACGCCGGAAGATCTTCCGTCTGTTCTACCGGCCCGGGAACGAACTCACCCGCGATACCAGCGGTACCGGCATCGGTCTGGCGCTGGTGCACCAGCTGGTGACCGCGATGGGCGGCGACGTAGACGTGGTGAATCGCGACCCGGGTGCCGAATTCCGCTTTACCCTGCCCCTTGCCTGATTGACCGAGCCCCTCCGCCCCCATCCGAACGGATCGGCAGGCAAAAATTCGCTCTGCTATGTTTGTTGAGCGATCCCGCACGAGATATGCCCATAAGGGGGAGACACGATGTATATCAGGACCTTGCTGACCATCTTGGCCATCGTTTTCGCTTCGTCCGCCGCGGCCGATCTGACACCGTGGGAAGACTACGAGGTCAGCGACGCTGTCT
>JBATKC010000402.1:0-2385 GCA_049669065.1 Gammaproteobacteria bacterium | reverse complement strand
CCACGGAGCGGGTGCAACGCGGTGAGACCGGCCCCGTCATCGTGATGAGCTTTGGTGGCGATCCCCGGCTGATCCGTGCGCTGCCGGCATACAAGGACCTGGAGTCCAACGCGGCGCGGCGGCGCATCGATCTGCAGCTGGCGGTGATGAGCGCCACCCTGGCGGCCCAGGTCGGCCCCGGGGCGTTCGCGCTGGCCTGGAGCGAAAACTAATTCGCGTCGCCGCTCCCGCCTTTCTTAACAAGCAAAGCCTGGATCAGGTCCATCGGCAACGGGAACACGATCGTGTGGGTGCCGTTGCCGGCCACTTCGGTCAGGGTCTGCAGATAGCGCAGCTGGATCGACTCGGGTTGCCCCGACAAGGTGCGCGCGGCTTCCAGCAGACGCTCCGAGGCCTGCATCTCACCTTCCGCATGGATAACTTTGGCGCGCCGCGAACGTTCGGCCTCGGCCTGCGCGGCGATCGCCCGGATCATGCTCTCATCCAGGTCTACATGTTTGATCTCGACATTCGACACCTTGATGCCCCAGGCATCGGTCTGACGGTCGAGGATAGTCTGGATATCCACGTTGAGCTTGTCGCGCTCGGACAGCATCTCATCCAGTTCGTGCTGACCGAGCACGGAGCGCAGCGTGGTCTGCGCAAGCTGGCTGGTCGCCTCATAGACGTTCTCGACCTGGATGACCGCCTTTTCCGGATCGACGATGCGGAAGTAGACCACCGCGTTGACCTTTACCGACACGTTGTCGCGCGAGATCACGTCCTGGGTGGGCACGTCCATCACGATCACGCGCAGATCGCGCTTGACCATCTCCTGGATGATCGGGATGACGATGATCAGCCCGGGCCCCTTGACCTTCCAGAAGCGTCCCAGCTGGAAGATCACACCGCGTTCATACTCCTTGAGGATCTTGATGGCGCTGATCAACAACAGCACCAGGATGGCGAGACCGAAAATCGCAAAGTTCTCAAACATGATTATTGCTCCGGGTGGTCGATGGGCTCCACCGTCAGGATGAGGCCGTCGACGGCGGTGACTGTGAGTGGTTGGCCGTCCGCGACCGGTGTGTCGCAGCGGGCGAGCCAGCGTTCTCCGTGCAGAAATACCTGTCCCGTGCCGTCGAAAGCAGCGCTTGCCTCGGCACGGGCGCCCAGCAGTTGTTCGATCCCGCTGACGACCGGCCGCCGGCGCGCCTTGATCGCCAGCCAGATGGTCGCCATGACCAGGGTGCCGCCCAGCAGCGCGATGGAGCCGATCAGCGTCATCGGCACGCCGAAGCCGGGCACTTCGGTGTCCATCAGGATCACCGAGCCGGCCACGAACGCGATGACACCGCCGATGCCGAGCGCGCCAAAGCTGGGCACAAAGGCCTCGGAGATCATCAGGATGATCCCCAGCGCGATGAGCCCGAGACCCGCATAGTTCACCGGCAGGATCTGGAAGGCATAGGCGGCCAGCAACAGGCAGATAGCGCCAGCCACACCGGGCAGGATAGCCCCCGGGTTGTAACCTTCGAATAACAGGCCATAGAGTCCGACCAGCAGCAGCAGATAGGCCACCGTCGGGTTGGTGATCACGGCCAGGAGTTCCGTGCGCCAGTCGGGATCGACCCGCTCGGTGACCAGTCCAGCGGTCTCCAGCTCGACGGTGCCGCGGGTGGTCTCCACCGATCGGCCGTCGATCTGGCGCAGCAGATCCGCCAGATCATCCGCCATCAGGTCGATCACCCCGATCGCGAGCGCTTCCTCGGCCGGCAGGCTGGCCGCCTCGCGAACCGCCTGCTCCGCCCACTCGACATTGCGGTCGCGGAGTTCGGCCAGGCCACGGATATAGGCGATCGCGTCGTTTAAAGACTTGGCCGTCGAAGCATCTGACGGTGCAGCGGGGCTGTCCGCTTCGCCATCGGCAGCGTCCTCGCCGTCGTCGGTACCGGGTTTTGGGCCGGTCGGCCGGGCAGGGGGTTTGGGTGTCGTGCCACCGACCGGCACCGGTGTGGCGGCACCCAGATTGGTCGCTGGCGCCATGGCCGCAATGTGGCTGGCATAGAGGATAAAGGTGCCGGCACTGGCGGCGCGTGAGCCGCTTGGTGCCACAAACGTCGCGACCGGTACCGGCGATGCCAGGATCGCCTTGATGATGTCGCGCATCGAACTGTCGAGACCGCCCGGCGTGTCCATTTCCAGCACCACGATCGCGGCGCCCCGATCGGGCGCGCTCTCGATACCGCGTTTGAGATAATCCGCCGTGGCCGGACCGATGGCACCCTCCACACGCAACAGCAGCGCGATATCTCCGCTGGCGGCGACGGTGCTGGCCGCGGTAAACATCAGGCCCAGTGATGCCAGTACCGCGCGCAGACGCCGGCCAAAGCGTTTATGGGTAAG
>JBATKC010000401.1:0-14953 GCA_049669065.1 Gammaproteobacteria bacterium | reverse complement strand
GCGTCGCCTCCACCACCGCCGCCACAGGCGGCGGTGGTGGCGAGAACCAGACCCGCCAGCAGCTGCTGCAGGGCGTGTTTTTTCGATGGCCAATATACCATTTTCTGTCTCCCGTGTTTTGATCTGGGACCCGGAAAGGCTGGTTCGACACCGCTGCGAGGCCTGAATACCGGCAGCGCGATGATGATCCGCCCGTGAACTGGGTCACGGCTTTATCAACGGCCGGCTGCTAATTTGGTTGACGGGTGAGGCAGGAGGGCGGCGGTGCCGAGCAATTTCGGGGCGCTGAGAATAACCTTCAGCCTTGTTGGCAATATCTTCAGATACATGGGCTTAGCTTGTAATCTTAGAAATTCCTGCGAGAATGGCCCGAAAGCGCTAAGCGGGAATCAAAGATACGCCCATGATCGATATACATGGCGCCTGTGCACATGGCCGAAAAGCCGTCGTCAATTAGCAATACGCGGGCCAGCACAGACCTTGGTGGAATGATCCACCGAGGCAGAACCCATCCCTCCCGTATCGGCCTGAATCCCGCCGTAACCAAGGCCGCCGTCGACCTCCAAAACCTGTCCCTGGACAACATGGACGAGACCGTCGCGGCTGCACTGGACAGCCTGCGCGAAGTCACCGGCTGCGACTGCATCTGTATTGCCCAGCTGTCCGAAGACGGCGCGACGATCGAGAAGATCAACTACTCGATCAACATGCTCGCCGGCTGCCGGCCGGACGGGCTGGCCGAACTGGCCATGAACGAGATGCCGTGGATGCACGGTCGTCTCCAGCACATGCGGCTGATCGAAATCCCCGACACGCGCAACCCCGGCGAGCAGGGGGCCGCAGAAGGCAAGTTGCTCAGTGAGCTGGGCATCGGTGCGGCGCTGGTCGAGGGCTTCAGTATCGGTGACCAGGCCGCGGGATTCCTGGCCTTGTTCTCGGCCAGACCGGTGCCGGCCTGGAACGTCGATCTGTATCTGTTGATGAAGCTGATCGGCTCCAGCCTCGCCAGCGGTATGGGACGCCTGCGCGAGGGGGTGATCCTGGCCGAAGTCCGCGAGCGCGAGGATCTCTACAGTCACGCCGCCAACGACGGCATCTGGGATTTCGACGTCGACGCCAACACGCTGACCTTCTCGCCGCGCTGGAAGGAGATGATGGGGTACGGGCCGGAGGAGTTGACCGAGTCGTCGCTGGATTGGCACCATCTGGTGCATCCGGACGATATGGTCCGGGTGCAGGGCCGCATCCGCGAACATCTGGAAGGCAAGACCCCACTGTTCGAGAGCGTCCACCGGATGCGCCACCGCAACGGGGAATGGCGCTGGGTGATGAGCCGGGCCAAGGCCCGCATTGACGAGGATGGGCGCTTCCGCCGCCTGCTCGGCGTGGAGCTCGATATCACCGAGCGCAAGCTCTACGAGGAGGCGCTGTTCCGGGAGAAGGAGAGCGCACAGATCACCCTGCAGTCGATCGGCGATGGCGTCGTCACCACAGATGCCGAGTGCCGGGTCGAATATCTGAACCCGGTCGCAGAGGAGCTCACCGGCTGGAAACTCGATGATGCCTCCGGTCGCCCCATCGACGAAATCTTCCGTGGCTTCCATGAAGAGACCTGCGAGCCGCTGGAGAATCCGCTGGCGGTGGCTATCCGCCGCAGCCGACCAATCAAGTCCGTACGACCCACGCTGTTGATCCGCCGTGACGGCAACGAGTTGTATATCGAGAGTACTGCGGCACCGATCCGCAGCGACGTCGGCCAGATCTCCGGCGGCGTGTTGGTGTTCCATGATGTCAGCGAATCACGCGAGCTGAACCGCCGTCTCAGCTATCACGCCAGTCACGATATGCTCACCGGGCTGGTCAACCGCCGCGAGTTCGAGGGTCGGCTCGAGCGGGCGTTGAAGAACGCGCGCTCCCGGGAGGCGTCCTATGCGCTCTGCTATATGGACCTGGACCAGTTCAAGATCGTCAACGATTCCTGTGGTCACTCCGCCGGCGACGCCATGCTCGGACAGCTCGGCGCGCTGCTGAAATCCAAGATCCGCTGGCGCGACACGCTGGCCCGTCTCGGTGGAGACGAATTCGGCGTACTGCTGGAGAACTGTACCGTCGACGAGGCCATCGAGTCGGCTGAAGCGATGCTGGCGGCGATCCAGGATTTCCGTTTTGTCTGGGAGGATCGCACCTTCCGCCTCGGCGCCAGCCTCGGCGTGGTGCCGATCACACCAGAGACCGCCACTGTCGCAGAATTGCTGACCGCGGCCGACAGCGCCTGTGCGGCGGCCAAGGAATCAGGACGCAATCGGGTCCACACCTACCAGGTGAACGATATCGATCTGATGCGCCGGCGCCGCGAGATGCAGTGGGCCGCGCGGATCAACAATGCGCTGGAGGAAGCTCGTTTCGAGCTGTTCCGTATGACTATCCTGCCGCTCCAGGAGCAAGATCAGGGCGCGCATTATGAACTGCTCCTGCGGATGAAAGACGAGAACGGCCAGATCGTGGCGCCGAATGTGTTTATCAACGCGGCGGAGCGCTACGGCATCACCCCCAGCATCGATCGCTGGGTGATACAAAATGCTCTGCGCTGGCTGGTGTCAGAGGCTGACGAGCGGAAGCGCCTGTCGCTGTGTTCCATCAACCTGTCTGGCCAGAGTCTGGGCGACGACAAGTTCCTGCCATTCGTTATCCAGCAGTTCGAGACCAGCGGGATCGATCCGACCAAGATCTGTTTCGAGATCACGGAAACCGCGGCCATCGCCAGCTATGCGCAGGCCAACCGGTTTATCCATTCTCTCAAGGAGCTGGGCTGCAAGTTCGCGCTCGACGATTTCGGTACCGGCCTGTCGTCGTTCGGCTATCTGAAACATTTCCCGGTGGACTACCTCAAGATTGACGGCAGCTTCGTCAAGGAGATCTTGCACGACCCGATCGATCGGGAGATGGTGCGTTCGATCAATGAGATCGGGCATCTCACCGGCAAGCAGACCATCGCCGAGTTCGCCGAGACTGACGAGATCGTGACCATGCTGCGCGGCATCGGCGTTGACTTCGCGCAGGGTTACGCCATCGACGAGCCGCGCCGCATTTTCGAGGCCGGCTACAGCTCCTCGAACTTCAGGCGCTGAACCCGCAGCAGCGGCCAGCCGTGTTTCAAGCCGTCGCCCGTACTCCGGCGGCAGCGCTGTCACGCGGTTCGCCAAAGCAGTCGACGCGGATGGCCTCCCTGGTCAGTTCCATCGCCTCGCGCACTGCCTGGGCTTCGATGTCGTTGATCACGCCACCGCGCTGAGCCTCGGCCAGCAGAGCTTCGAAGTTATAGGGCGTGACCTCCTGCTTGAGGGCCTTGCGCAGCTTGCGCTCGATCGGCTCCGCGGCCAGCGCCTTGTGCAAGGTCAGCTCCATCAGGCCGATCGGGTCGTCGGCTGTCAGCCTGAAGTACATGCCGACAGTCAGTCGGTCGCGGGCCTCGCCAGGCTCCAGCAGTAAGCCGGCGACCCGGGCGCCAAGCCGATCCGAGGGGCGACGCAGGGTCCGCCCCAACGGCAGCGTGATCAGCCGCAGCGCGGCACCGACCGCCCGATTGGGGAAGTTGGCGCAGATCTCTGCCAGGCTCTCCTGGATCAGGAACAGCGAGTCCTGTAGCGCCCACTCCACCAGCGGCAGGTCTTCCTGCGGCCGGCCATCGTCCTCATGCTGCTTGATGACGGCAGAGGCCAGATACAGATGGCCGAGGATGTCGGCAAAGCGGCCGGAGATCTTTTCGCGCCGCTTGAGATCGCCGCCGAGTGTCAGCATCGCGACATCTGCGGCGAAGGCGAAGGCGGCGCTCATGCGCGTCAGCTGGCGCAGATACTGAGTCTTGCTGCCGATATCCGGCACGCTGACAAAGCGGCCGCCGGTGAGGCCCAGAACCCATGCCCGGACCTTGTTGCTGATGGTAAAGCCCAGATGCGCGAACAGCGCGTTGTCGAACAGCCTGAGGCCGCGCGCGGGATCCGGATCCGCCGCAGCCTGCATCTCGCGCAGCACATAGGGATGGCAGCGGATCGCACCCTGGCCAAAGATAATCATGCTGCGGGTGAGGATGTTGGCACCCTCGACCGTGATGGCTACCGGTATCGTGTCGTAGTAGCCCGTCAGATAATTGTGCGGGCCGCGACAGACGCCGCGACCGCCGTGCACGTCCATGGCGTCGTTGATGACCTGGCGCATGCCTTCGGTATTCTGATATTTGAGAATCGCAGACAGTACCGACGGCTTCTCGCCGCGATCGAGCGCGCCCGCAGTCAGGCGTCGGGCGGCATCCATGCGATAGCTGATGCCGCCGATCCGCGCCAGCGCCTCCTCGATACCTTCGAAGCGGCCGATCGGCGTGCGGAACTGTTTGCGGATGCGGGCATAGGCGCCGGTAGTGAGGCTGCTCATCTTGCCCGCCGCAGTGCCGAGGGCGGGAAGCGAGATCGCGCGGCCCACGGACAGACAGTCCATCAGCATGCGCCAGCCGTTGCCGACCTGATCGCGCCCGCCGATGATCCACTCCATCGGCACGAACACATCCTTGCCGCTGTTGGGTCCATTATGGAAGGCTGCGCCAGGATCATGGCGCTCGCCGATCGTGACCCCCGGTGCATTCGACGGGATCAATGCGCAGGTGATACCCAGCTCCGCGTCGCCGCCGAGCAGGCCATCGGGGTCTCTGGCCTTGAAGGCGAGCCCCAGCACGGTACAGATGGGGCCGAGTGTGATGTAGCGCTTGTCCCAGTTGACGCGGAACCCGAGGGTCTCGCGTCCCTGATACTCGCCCTTGCACACGATGCCGACATCAGGCATCGAACCCGCGTCTGACCCGGCATAGGGACCGGTCAGCGCGAACGCCGGAATCTCTTCACCGCGAGCCAGGCGGGGCAGGTAGTAGTCCTTCTGATCCTTGGTGCCGTAATGGAGCAGCAGTTCGCCCGGGCCCAGCGAGTTGGGCACCATCACGGTGACCGCAGCAGCGCTGCCCCGCGAAGCGATCTTCATCACCACTTCGGATTGCGCCCGGGCCGAGAAGTCCAGCCCGCCGTAGCTCTTCGGGATGATCATGCCGAAGAAACGATGCTTGCGGATAAGTTCCCAGGCCTCGGGCGGCAGATCCTTGAGTTCCTGGTTGATGTGCCAGTCGCGCAGCACCGCGCACAACTCCTCTACCGGGCCGGCGAGGAACGCGCGCTCTTCATCACTGAGTTGTGTTGCCGGCGTCCCCAGCAGCACAGGCCAGTCCGGCTGGCCGCTGAACAATTGCGCGTCCCACCACACGCTGCCCGCGTCGATCGCGGCTTTTTCGGTATCGGACATGGGTGGCAGGACCTTGCGGAACCAGCGCATAAACGGTCCGCTGACCAGGCTGCGCCGCAGCGGTTTGAGGTTGAGCACGCCCAGGATCGCGACGATCAGGCCCCAGGTCAGCAAGGACAGGCCATTGCCGGTGAGATGGATTGCGGCGCTCACCAGCAGGGTCGCCAGCGTACATTGCCACAGCGGTGCCCGGCGATAGCCCAGCACGAGGGCGACGCCGACGATGATCAGGATCCACAAGATCGCGGACATTTGGAACCTCCGGGGTTCTCAGGGCTGCGGGACGCGGGATAGCGAATGCCGCAGCAGATTAGTGCAGTGCATCATTTTCTTATACCGAACCGCCGCCGATGCTGCAAGGCAATATCGGTCAAAATGCGGTCAGGGTTGTTGCAAGGCCGCAGAATCTACCGGTTTTTTGCACCTGCACAAAAAGTGCGGGGCGCAACAAAAGGGCGCCTAATCGAGGTAAAAGCGCATCGACAGATCGATGGCATCCAGGTGTTTGGTGATCGCGCCCACCGAGATGAAGTCCACGCCGGTGGCGGCGATCGCCGGCAATCGATCCAGGTCCACGTTGCCTGAGGCTTCCAGCATGGCCGGCGGGTCCCTCAAATCCTGGTTCAGCGCCACGGCGGCGCTCAGTTCGTCCAGACCGAAGTTGTCCAGCATCACAATGTCAGCGCCGGCTACCAGGGCCGCGCGCAGCTCATCCTGGTTCTCGACCTCGACCTCGACCGGCAGATCGGGCGCCGAGGCCCGGGCCGCCGCGACCGCGGCATCGATACCGCCCGCGGCCATGATGTGGTTCTCCTTGACCAGGATGCCGTCGAACAGACCCAGGCGGTGGTTGCGTACGCCGCCGCAGGCTGTGGCGTACTTTTGTGCCAGCCGCAGACCCGGGAGGGTCTTGCGCGTGTCCAGCACCTGGCAGCCGGTGTCGGCCACCGCATCGGCATAGCGTCGGGCCGCGGTAGCGGTCCCGGACAATAGCTGCAAAAAGTTCAGCGCGGTCCGTTCACCCGTCAACAGGGTCCGGGCGTTGCCTTGCAGGGTGCACAGGATCGTGTCCGCGTCGACGTTTTCTCCTTCCCCGACCTGCCAGATGATCTGCAGCGCCGGGTCGAGCATATGGAACACCGCGTCGAACCAGGGTCGACCACAGATCACCGCCGCCTGCCGGCAGAGCACAGTGGCGCGGGCGGTGGCAGCAGGGGGGATCAACGCCGCCGTCAGATCGCCGCTGCCGATGTCTTCTTCAAGGGCACGTCTGACCGTGACGGTCAGGTCCGGCGGTAATACTGGCGCGGCGTGTTGCATCTTGGATCCAGTGACTTGACCGATATTATAGGCGCTGGCGGACGGTGGCATAAGCCGCGCCGGCTGCACGGGCGACGCGGGTGCTTCTGTTATAATGCCGATCCGTTTTCCGGTCGCGCCGATTGCGGCCACCCACGCATCGAGAGGACTATCCGATGGCGCACACGCTGCCCGAACTTCCCTATGCCATGGACGCTCTGGAGCCCCATATCTCCAGGGAGACCCTGGAATACCACTATGGCAAGCATCACAATGCTTACGTGGTCAATCTCAACGGCATGCTGGAAGGCACCGAGCTGGCCGGCGCCACCCTCGAGGATGTCATCCGCAAGTCGTCCGGACCGGTGTTTAACAACGCGGCCCAGGTCTGGAATCACACCTTCTACTGGAACTGCCTGAGCCCCAACGGCGGCGGCGCCCCTGCGGGCGACCTGGCCAAGGCCATCAACAGCGCCTTTGGTTCGTTCGACGCCTTCAAGGCCGAGTTCAGCGACAAGTCGGTCAAGCTGTTCGGATCCGGCTGGGCCTGGCTGGTCAAGAAGCCCGATGGCAGTGTCGCCATCGCCCAGACCAGCAACGCCGAAACGCCGGTCAAGGGCGACGACATCCCGTTGCTGACCTGCGACGTCTGGGAACACGCCTACTACATCGATTACCGCAATGCCCGCCCCAAGTATGTGGAAGCATTCTGGAATCTGGTGAACTGGGACTTCGTGGCGTCCAATTTCGCCGCTTGAGTTGCCTCCGCAACGCTGTGATCGATAATGACGGGGCAGCCGGAACCGGCTGCCCCGCCTTTTGTCGAAGAGGTGAGAAGAGATGGTGAGCTCGGAACAGCGGGCGGGTGTGGAACCGCCATCGCCGTGCGTAAGCATCTGCCGGCTGGATCGAAGCGGCTATTGCGAAGGTTGTCTGCGCACCGCTGTAGAGATCGAACTCTGGCCGGAGATGGAGACGGATAGTCGCTGGCGCCTGCTCGACGAGCTTGGGCGCCGCCGATCCGAGCTGGCGCAGCAGGGAGAGACCGCATGAACGCCTGCAGTAGATTCCTTGTCGCTGTGATGCTGGGTGTCAGCCTGTCAGCCTGCGTGCCGGCGCTGATCGGCGGCGCCGCGGTCGGCGGTTACTACATCGGCAAAGACGATCGGTCGGCGGACCAGATCGCCAAGGACAGCGCGATCACGGCGCGAGTGAAATCACGATTTATCGGCGACAAGTATGTCGATGCTTTTGATATCAATGTCGACACCTACGAGGGCAAGGTCACGCTGCAAGGCGAGGTCAACAACAATATCGCCCGCGAGCAGGCCGCCAAGCTGGCGACCGCGGTCGAGGGCGTGACAGCGGTCGACAATCAGATCAAGGTAATCCGCAAGGTTCCCGTCGAGGGATAAGACAGATCAACGGCGCGTTTGATCGCGCCTGAGGGAGTGAAGATGGAATTGAACGAGCGTATCAAACAGCAGCTGGACAGCAGTCCGGTCATCCTGTTCATGAAGGGGAATCCTGATTTTCCCCAGTGTGGTTTCTCGGCCCAGGCGGTCGCCGCGCTGCGCGCCTGCCAGACCGAGTTTCTTCACTTCAATATCTTTGAGGATCCCGAACTGCGGGAGGGACTCAAGGCGTTCTCGAACTGGCCGACCTACCCGCAGCTTTACGTCAAAGGCGAGTTGATCGGCGGATGCGACATCATCGTCGAGATGTATCACTCCGGCGAGTTGCGCAAGCTGCTGGACGAGGCGACTGCCCCGGCTTGATCGATCAGCGGCCGGCCAGCAGCGCCGCATAGACCGGCTGGCAGTGATTGACCATCAGGCAAAACAGGTCTGCGGTGATCTCCGCGTCATAGGCCGCTGAGTGGGCGGCCTGACTGTCCCATTCCATACCTGCGGCCTCGGCGATCCGCGACAGCACTGTCTGACCGAAAATCACCCCGCCCAGGGTCGCGGTGTCGAAGCTGGTGAACGGGTGGAACGGGTTGCGCTTGATACCCGCCCGCAATACTGCAGCGTTGAGGAAACTCAGGTCGAAAAAGGAATTGTGGCCGACCAGGATAGCGCGTTTGCAGTCGTTGCCGCGCACCGCTTTGCGCACCTCGGTGAAGATCCGGCCCAGCGCGTCTTTTTCGATCAGCGCCGGGCGCAGCGGGTGATAGGGATCGATGCCATTGACCTCCAGCGACGCGGCCTCGATGTTCGCACCCTCGAACGGCTGCACATGATAGCGGAAGGTTTCGCCCCGCAGCATGCGCCCGTCTTCCTGGATCTCGACCAGCACCGCCGCGATCTCCAGCAGTGCATCGGTCTGACAATTGAAGCCGCCGGTCTCGACGTCTACCACCACCGGGAGGAAGCCACGGAAGCGCTGCGCCATCGGCAGCAGCTCGTCGGCCTCGACGGCGCTCACGTCTGCAGCGTCCATGCGATCTCCTCTCCGGCCATAAACGGCACCAGCTGGTCGCCGTCCACCTCATAGCTGGTCGGCACGCGCCAGGGTTTTTGTAGCAGGGTTATGGTGTCCGTGTTTCTCGGCAGGCCGTAAAAGTCGGCGCCGAAGTGACTGGCGAAGTCTTCCAGCCGGTCCAGTTTTCCTGCCGCTGCGAACGTCTCGGCGTAGAGCTCGATACCGGCGTGGGCCGAGTAGATGCCGGCGCAACCGCAATCCGATTCTTTGCTGACACGGGAGTGGGGCGCGCTGTCGGTGCCGAGGAAAAAGCGCGGGTCACCGCTGACGGCTGCATCGAGCACCGCTTGCCTGTGCGCCTCGGCTTTTAGCACGGGCAGACAATAATGGTGCGGGCGCAGACCGCCGGCGAACAAGGCGTTACGGTTGCAGCGGATGTGCTGCGGCGTGATGGTGGCCGCAATACCCGGGCGGGCCGCACCCACGAAATCCACCGCATCCCGGGTAGTGACGTGCTCGAACACGATCTTGAGCGTATCGAAGCGTTCGCTCAGCGGAGACAGGACGCGATCGATAAACACCCGCTCGCGGTCAAATACATCGATATCCGGGTCGGTCACTTCGCCATGTACCAGTAGCGGCATGCCGTGCTCAGCCATGGCCTCAAGCGCTTCATAGGTCCGCTCGATGGCGGTGACACCGGCGGCCGAGTTGGTGGTGGCGCCGGCCGGGTAAAGCTTGACCGCTGTGACCGCGCTGGACGCAATCGCCTGCTCGATATTCTCGCGGCGTGTCTGATCGGTCAGATAAAGCGTCATCAGCGGCTCGAAATCGCTGTCTGCCGGCAGCGCCGCCAGGATGCGAGCCCGATACGCCAGCGCCCGGTCGCTGTCGGTCACCGGTGACGTCAGGTTCGGCATCACGATCGCGCGTCGGAAGCGGGCAGCGGTGTGACCCACGACAGCCTGTAACATCGCTCCGTCGCGCAGATGAAGATGCCAGTCGTCTGGCCGCGTGATGGTCAGACTATTCAAGCGGTCTCACCGGCTGGCAGCTGGTCGAGCAGCCGTCCGTCGAGCAATAGGCTGACGGTGTAGCGCACGCCGAAGCCGGTCACCGGGGTCGGCACCAGCCCGAGACCACCCTTGTGATGGCTGGCAGACAGATCCACGTGCACCCACGGGATGGCAGGATCGACAAAGCGACCGAGAAATCGCGCCGCCAGGATGTGATCGCCTTCATTATCCTGCGAACACTGGGCGACATCGGCGATGCTGCTGTCGATCGCCTCGTCAAAGTCAGCGTCCATCGGAAAGCCCCAGACCCGTTCGCCGCAGCTGCCACCACACTCGACCAGCAGCGGATATAGTGACTCCCGATTGCTGAACACACCGCTGTAACGTGAGGTCAGCGCACCGACGCAGGCGCCGGTAAGTGTCGCGTAGTCGATGATGCATGCCGGATTGTCGTTGCTGGCCATCGCCAGGGTGTCGGCCAGCACCATGCGGCCCTCGGCATCGGTATGGATAACTTCGATACTGACCCCGTTGCTGGCGACGACCACATCGCGGGATTTGTATGCTTTGGCGCCGATGCGGTTCTCGGTGATCGCCAGCCAGCAATCCACCGCGCGCGGGAACTTGAGCCGGGACAGCGCGAGCAGGGTGCCGAGCGCCACGGCGCTGCCCTGCATGTCCTCGTGCATATCGAGCATGCCCCTGAACGGCTTCAGATTGTTGCCGCCGGTGTCGAAGGTGATGCCCTTGCCCACCAGTGCGAGAGGGGGTTTCTTGCCGCCCCTGGCCGGCCGGTAGCGCAGACGGACGATACCGGCATCAGCATCGGCATTGCCCTGGCAGACAGCCAGGAACGCGCCAGCGCCCTTCTTGCGTAATGCTGCCTCGCCGAGGAACTTCATCTCCCAGCCCTCGCGTTTTGCCAGCTGTTCGATGGCCAGGCGGTAGCCGCCGGCATCGAGCTGGTTGGGCGGCAGCGCGGTCAGCCACCGGGCCAGGTTGTTGCCTTCGACTTCCGCCCGCAGACGCGGCAGATCGAGTCCGGGTGCCGGAACGAATACCCGCAGGCGTCGCAATCGCGATGCAGGCCCGGGCTCGCGCTTCTGCTTCGGCATCGAGAAAGACTTCATCATCAGTGCGGTGATCGCGCCGCCCTGCAGCATCGCTGTGTCGTCGTCATCGAATCCGAGGCACAAGATGCCGACGCTCTCGGGGGCCTCGTTCAGCGCGGTGGTGGCCAGTTTGCGCAGTTCGGACTGCTTTTTGTGCAGCGGATCGCCGGGTTTGACCAGACCGACGGTCACGCCGACACGACCCTGCCCGGGGAAATGGGAGGAAAGCGCGGCATGTGCTTCGGACGGGCGCCGCCGTATCAGTGCGGCCAGCACATCGCCATGGGGCAGCTGATTCCAGATCTCTTCCTTTGGCGAGACCGGCAAGATCAACAGCAAATGCTGCAGCCTGGAGACCTGACCCGCCGTCGGCAGGTCGCGGGTCTTGGAGATGCTGATCTCGAGCCCTTCGGGCAGCAGACGCGTCATGAAAGTTGCCTTGACCTGTATAAAGCAAACCCCGATGATATCGGGGCATATTCCGTGCAAAAACGGCGTGTCGTCGGCCGCTCCGGATGCGCCGATATCCTACCAGCTAAGGCATAACAATTCACCCGGCTGACAGGCCCGGCGCTGGCGCAGCAGACAATCTCAACGGGGAGGCTTCGGGCAGATTCAATGACCGAGAATGACAAGATCCAGGACCTTGATCCCGAAGAGACCAGGGAGTGGCTCGAGTCCATCGAGTCGGTGATCCGCGTGCACGGCCCGGAACGGGCCCATTACCTCATCGAGCGCATTATCGATGAGACCCGTCGCGCTGGCGCCTATCTCCCGTTCAGTCCCAATACCGCCTACGTCAACACGATCGCGCCGTCGCGCGAACCGGTCTACCCCGGCGACCGCGCCATCGAGCGGCGCCTCGAGGCATTCCTGCGCTGGAACGCGATGGCGATGGTGGTCAATGCCAATCGAGAGAGCTCCGAGTTCGGTGGCCACATTTCCAGCTACGCATCCTCGGCGACGCTGTACGAAGTAGGTTTCAATCACTTCTGGCGCGGGCCAACCGACAAACATCGGGGCGACATGGTCTTTATCCAGGGTCACTCGTCCCCGGGCATCTATGCACGCGCCTATCTCGAGGGCCGACTGGACGACGCGCGGCTCAATCGCTTCCGCAAGGAAGTCGGTGGCGGCGGCCTTTCGTCATATCCGCATCCGTGGCTGATGCCGGATTTCTGGCAGTTCCCCACCGTGTCCATGGGGCTCGGCCCGATGATGGCGATCTTCCAGGCCTACTTTACCCGCTATATGGAACACCGCAGCATGATCGAGCCCTCCGACCGCAAGGTGTGGGCGTTCCTCGGCGACGGTGAGATGGACGAGCCCGAATCCATGGGCGCGCTGTCTCTGCCAGCGCGCGAGAAGCTCGATAACCTGGTGTTCGTGATCAACTGCAATCTGCAGCGTCTCGACGGACCCGTGCGCGGCAACAGCAGCATCATCCAGGAGCTGGAGGCGACGTTCCAGGGCGCCGGATGGAAAGTGATCAAGGTGCTCTGGGGCAGCCGCTGGGATCCGCTGCTGGCGCAGGACCAGGACGGCGTGCTGCGTCAGCTTATGGAGGAGTGTGTCGACGGCGAGTATCAGAATTTCAAGGCCAAGGGCGGCGCCTATACCCGCGAGCATTTCTTCGGCCGCTATCCCGAGACGAAGGCCATGGTCGCCAACATGTCCGACGAGGAGGTGTGGAATCTCAATCGCGGCGGACACGACGCGCGCAAGGTCTACGCGGCCTATCATGAGGCGATGCAGAGTGACGGCCGCCCGGTGGTGATCCTGGCGAAGACCGTCAAGGGCTATGGCATGGGCGAAGCGGGCGAGGGTCAGAATATCGCCCATCAGCAGAAGAAGCTGGACGAAGCTGCGCTCAAGGCCTTTCGTGATCGCTTCAATATCCCGATCTCCGACGACGAGATCGCCTTGGTGCCGTTCTGCCGGCCCGATGACGACAGCGAGGAGATGAAGTACCTGCGCGCGCGCCGCAGCGATCTGGGTGGATCGTTGCCGCAACGTATCGGTGACGCGGGACCGCTCAAGGTGCCCGGGATAGAGATTTTCAAGCAACAGCTCGAGAGCACCGGCACGCGGGAGATCTCCACCACCATGGCGCTGGTGCGCATGTTGACCTCGCTGGTGCGTGACAAACAGATCGGCAAGCACATCGTACCGATCGTCCCTGACGAGGCGCGCACCTTTGGCATGGAAGGCATGTTCCGCCAGATCGGCATCTATTCCAGCGCCGGTCAGCTGTACACGCCGCAAGATGCTGACCAGCTGATGTTCTACAAGGAAGACAAGAGCGGCCAGATCCTGGAGATGGGTATCAACGAAGCCGGTGCGCTGTGTGCCTGGACCGCTGCCGGGACCGCCTACGCCAACCACGGCGTAAATATGGTGCCGTTCTACATCTACTATTCAATGTTCGGCTTCCAGCGCGTCGGAGACTTTGTCTGGGCGGCCGGTGACATGCAGGCCCGCGGCTTCCTCATCGGTGGCACCGCTGGCCGCACCACGCTGGCCGGCGAGGGCCTGCAGCACCAGGACGGTCACAGCCATCTGCTGGCCGCCACCGTGCCCAACTGTGTCAGCTACGATCCCGCCTATGCCTACGAGCTGGCGGTGATCGTGCATGACGGCCTCAAGCGGATGTTCGAGCAGCAGGAACGGGTGTTCTATTACATCACCTGCATGAACGAGAACTATGTACAGCCGGCCATGCCCAAGGGCGCGCAAGACAACATCCTCAAGGGCGCGCACCGGATCAAAGAGGGCGGTAAGGGCAGGGTGCGGGTCCAGCTGCTCGGTTCCGGCACCATCCTGCGCGAGGTGCTGGAAGCGGCCGCGCTGCTGCAGCAGGATTTTGATATCCCCTCCGATATCTGGAGTGTGACCAGCTTTAACGTGATGCGCAGGGAAGCGATGGACACGGAACGCTGGAATCGACTTCATCCGATGGAGAAGCCGCGCAGCAGTCACGTGGAGCAATGTTTTGGCGACATCGAAGGCCCGGTGATCGCGGCGACCGACTATATGGCCGCCGTCCCCGACCAGATCCGGCAGTGGATCCCGGGACGGTACCTCACGCTGGGCACTGACGGTTACGGGCGCAGCGACGGGCGCGAGGCGCTGCGCTGGCATTTTGAAGTCGACCGGTTCCAGATCGTGGTGGCGGCGTTGAAAGCGCTGGTCGATGAGGGCAGCGTCGACGTCGAGACCGTGCGCCGCGCCGTGGCCCGCTACGACATCGATCCAGAGAAACCGAATCCGGTTTCCGACTGACGCCGCGGGGAGCATAAGAGCGTGAGCAGCAAGATCGAAATACGCGTCCCCGATATCGGTGATTTCTCGGATGTTGAAGTGATCGAGGTCCATGTCAGCGCCGGTGACAGGGTGGCGCTGGAAGATCCGCTGATCACGCTGGAGACCGACAAGGCATCCATGGATGTGCCATCGAGTGCGGCCGGTCGTGTGGCTGCCGTGGCGGTCAGTGCCGGTGACAAGGTCTCGGAAGGCAGTCTGGTGCTGACGGTGGAGGTTGACGAGAGCACCGCGGACGACGCGGTCGAGGCAAGTAAGGCCAGCGCGGTCGCGCCGCCGCCTCAGGCTGCCGCGGCCAGTCCTGACCCTGGGTCCGGCGCTGGCGCGGAGCTGGTGGTGGAAGTCCCGGACATCGGCGATTTTACCGACGTGGACGTGATCGAGGTGCATGTAGCGCCCGGCGACCGGGTCGCTGCAGAAGACCCGCTGATCACGCTGGAG
>JBATKC010000400.1:0-10861 GCA_049669065.1 Gammaproteobacteria bacterium | reverse complement strand
CTCAATCCGGTCCGCGCCGGCATGGAGATTGATCCCGCTGATTACGCCTGGTCAAGGTATCGGGACCAAGCATTGCGCCGGCCGGCCAGGATGTGGCGCCCTCATGTTGAATACCTGGGCTCGGCGAGTACTTCGGGCCGCGCTAAATGCGCCCGAAGCCAGGATGCACGGTCATCTGCGAGGATGAAGTGCCGTGCCCACGTCAGGACGATCCGCTCACGACATCATGATGAGTGGTTCACGCCTTCCGCTGACGCCTGTACCTGGCAGGCTAGCAAGAGACTGGTGCCGGTTATTCAATTCCAGCGCTTTTATGATTAGAAAGGTGTCAGGAAATACGGGTATTACTCGCCTGTCTCTTAGCCGGAGCGACGACGCAGCCACTTCTCGGTACCTACCACCGAATAGATGACCAGCCCGCCAGTCAGAACCCATATCCATTCGATAGCGTCCATTGGGGCTGTCCCAAACAACCGGTTCATTGCCGGAGTGTAGGTAAACAGGACCTGCAGTGATGCCATTACGACCACACCGAGGACAAGCCATCGGTTTGACATAATGCCTAGCGTGATCATTGAGTACCGCAACGACCGACAGTTGAACAGATAGAAGAGCTCGCCGAACACGAACATGTTGACTGCGACGGTCCGCGCTGCCTCGACACTCCTGCCTTGCAGCAACGCCCATTCGAAAAGACCAAAGGCACCAAACAAGAGCATCAGGCTGACAAGACCAATTCGAATACCGAGCTGCAGCGTAATTACCGGTGTCTCCGGACGTCGAGGTGGGCGTTCCATGAGCCCCGGCTCTTTACCCTCGAAGGCCAGCATCAGACCAAGCAACACCGCTGTAGTCATATTGATCCATAGAATCTGGACCGGTGTAATAGGGAGTGTAAGGCCGGCGAATACGGCAACGAGGATCACCAATCCCTCTCCTATATTGGTAGGCAGGGTCCAGGTGATGAACTTGACCAGGTTGTCGAACACCGCCCTGCCTTCCTCGACGGCCGCCTCGATGGTCGAGAAATTATCATCGGTGAGCACCATATCGGCTGCCTCTTTCGCCACCTCGGTGCCGCCCACACCCATAGCGACGCCGATATCGGCCTGTTTGAGCGCAGGCGCATCGTTGACACCATCACCGGTCATTGCCACGACATTTCCCTTGGCCTGCAGGGCTTCCACCAAACGTAACTTCTGTTCAGGCGATACCCGCGCATAAACCACCGCCCACTGGGTAACATCGAGGAGTTCGTGATCGGCCATTTGCGAGAGCGTATGACCGTTGATCGCGAAACTGTCCGAAGCACCTCCCGCAGCGCCCTTGAGACCGATCTGGTGAGCGATCGCCGCGGCAGTCGCTATATGGTCGCCGGTGATCATCTTGACCTGGATGCCGGCGCGCTGACAGGCATTGACGGCTGCGATCGCCTCCGGTCGCGGTGGATCCATCATGGCCTGCAAGCCGAGAAAAGTAAGACCATCGGCCACATCGGTATGCGTGACTGATTGACTGGGGATCGCAAGAACCTTGCGTGCAAACGCCAGCACCCGTAATCCCCTGGCAGCCATCTGCTCTACTTCCCGGTGGATACTCGCCTGGTCAAGCACAGTGGGTTCAGAATTCGCACCATAGACGTCGCGACAGCGGGACAACACGCTTTCAACGGAGCCTTTTATATAAATGACAGCCGCTGCCTCTGCTCGTGTCTTATGTAGCGTAGCCATGTATTGATGCTGGGATTCGAACGGCAGGGTATCGATACGCGGAAGATCCTGCTCCAACGCCTCGCGTGAAAGCCCAGCCTTGGCAGCAGCCGTGATCAGCGCAGCTTCTGTTGGATCTCCTTCAATTCCCCACTGCTCACCCATGTTGATTACATTCGAGTCGTTGCATAGCAGGCCCGCCTGCATACACTCCAGAAGCGCAGGATGCGCTTGTGTATCGATCAGCGATTCATCAAGGAAAACCTTTCCCTGTGGCGCATAGCCCACGCCCGAGATCCGGTAACACTTACCACCGGCAAAGACCTGCTGCACAGTCATTTGATTCTGGGTCAGGGTGCCGGTCTTGTCGGAGCAGATGACAGTCGTGCTGCCCAGGGTTTCGACTGCAGTCAATCGGCGGATAATCGCGTTTCGCTGTGCCATTTTGCTCACACCGATCGCCAGCATGATGGTCATCGCGGCAGGCAGACCCTCCGGTATTGCACCAACAGCCAGTGCCACAGCCGCCATGAAGGTGTTGAGCAGGGGCTCCCCGTGCAGCCAGCCTGCCAGCAAGGTCAAGCCAGCAAGACCCAGAATGACCCACAGGAGGATCCCGCTGAAGTGCGCGATCTTTCTGGTTAGTGGTGTTGCCAGCGTATCGGCGCTGGCGATCAATGCATTGATCCGTCCGATCTCCGTGCCATCACCTGTCGCGACGACAACCCCGGCACCGGCACCAAAGGTAACTAGGGTGGACGAATATGCCATGTTGTTGCGGTCGGCAAGCACCGTTTCCCGGGGCAGCCGTTCGGTTTTTTTCTGGACAGAAACGGACTCGCCAGTCAACGCCGATTCATCGATCTGAAGCTCTCTGGAACGCAGCAAGCGCAGATCCGCAGGCACCTTGTCCCCGGATTGCACCAACACAAGATCTCCAGGAACCAGTTCGGTGGCTGCGATTGTCCTTTTTGTTCCCGCCCTTACAACCATCGCCTCACCCTTCATGGCGCGCGCCAGCGCCTCGATGGCTTTTAGTGCCCTGGACTCCTGGATGTAACCGATTACTGCATTTACCAGCACAACACCAAAGATGACGCCACTGTCGATCCATTCTTGTAATGCAAAGGTGACGAATGCCGCGCCTAACAGGATATAAACAAGCGGCTGATTAAACTGCATCAGAAATAGGACCAGGGGGCTCTTTCCTTTCTTCAACGTGAGGCGATTCGGCCCGAAACGCGTTTGCCGGCGCGCTACCTCAAACATATCGAGACCCTTGGCGCCGTCTGACTCCAGCAGCGTTTCGATTTCGTCTCGCGACAAATGATGCCAATGTCTCGAAAGCAAGGTATCCATGGCGATGTCTCCGGTTAGCCTGTAGCTCACCCTCAAACGAATTATAGGCTTCGAACCTGGGCGGTTCGATAAAGACGCGACTGCCCCGACCTCCAATGTTCGGGTACGCTCTGCCAGAACATTTCAGCCTAAGACCCGAGCAACTACCCCGCAATTCTCAACAGAACCGGAGACTCCGGAGTCTGCCGATTCAGCTCTCTGCCGACGCACCGACGTCCGCGTCACCCCAGTACTTCAAACGTCGTTCTCGGGGCGAGACCGACCTGGAGTGGGGGGTTCGCAGAAGGGGTCTGCTGTTGCCCGACGATCGCCGGGCCGCGTCCCCGGACACGCCGACAGAACGGCTAAGCGCCACGGGTCGTTTCAGGGCGGCGAATTTTGGCTAAGATACGGACCGGGGGCAGCGGGTCCCCGCCTGATGCAAGGACCAGGTGCGTGCCCGCGAGGTCGGGTCTTCCTCGGGCAGACCCGACGGGGGCTTCCGCTTCGATGATCGGGTCGGTGTCACGCCCGACCCGATCACGCATTACAATACCTGCCTCGACAATTAGATCGTCAGGGCACGGACTCCTGCGCTCGCAGGAATCCGGTCTCAGACATCGGCCGCCGCGGGAGGCCGATGTCGTTCATGTAATTAAAGAGTTCAATCATGACCGGATCATCGAGCAGCGACGGCGCCACGAGTAGCCTACGGGAAATGGCCGGGAGGGCAACGGCGCTCGCCGTCGTTCTGGCGGCGACATGGCTGCTGTGGTCAGGGCTGTACAAGCCTCTGCTGTTGGCACTGGGAGCGTTCTCCTGCGCGCTGGTGGTCTACCTGGGCTGGCGCATGCACCTGTTCGACTACAGCGTCTTCAGCTTCAGGTACGTTTGGCGGCTGCTGGGCTACTGGGCCTGGCTCGGGAAGGAGATTTTCAGATCCAGCCTGCAGGTCAGCCGAGCGGTGCTTAGCCCCGATATGGCCATCAGCCCGACGGTGGCCGAGCTGGACGCCAAAAGCCGCCATCCGGTCGATATCGCCACGCTCGGCAATTGCATCACGCTGACACCGGGGACGCTGACGATCAGGATCCGCGACGGCAGGCTGATCGTCCATGCGCTCATGCGCGAGGGGGCCGACGAAGTGACGGGAGGAGAGATGAACCGCCGCGTCGCCAGGCTCAGGGAGCGCTGAGATGTACATTGTCGCGACCATTGCGATTCTCGTTACCATGGCTCTCGCGCTGATTCGCGCGGTACTGGGACCGACGGTCTACGACCGGGTGCTGGCCGTCAACATGTTCGGGACAAAGACGGTACTGTTGCTGTCGGTCATCGCTTTCCTCGGCGGCCGCCCCGATTTCCTCGACCTCGCGCTGGCCTATGCATTGATCAATTTCATCGGCGTGCTGGCGATGCTCGACTTCTACCGCAGGCGCCCGGACCACGGCCACCCGAACGGGGATCGCGGGGCAACCGGCTGATGGCGATGCTGCTGGATATCGTCAGCTGGGTGTTGCTGTCCGCCGGGGGTGCGTTCGTGCTGATAGGCGGCATCGGGGCGCTGCGTATGCCGAATCTCTACACTCGGATGCATGCCGCCAGCGTGACCGACACGATGGGCGCGGTATTGGTTCTCGCCGGGGTCATGGTGCAGGCCGGGCTGTCGCTGGCGACGATCAAGCTGGTCGCTATCCTGCTTTTTCTGCTGATCACCAGTCCGACCTCGTCCTACGCCCTCGCCAGCGCCGCGCTGCTCGCCGGCATCCGGCCCGACGCCGGCCGGGCTGCCGATAACACGACCACAGAAGGCGAGGACGAATGACCGTATTGTTCGGCGTCTTTCTGCTGACCCTGGCGGTCATCACCGCGCTGGCGGTGGTGCATACCCGCAATCTGGTCGTGGCTGTGATGCTGCTCGGGATCTTCAGCCTGCTGCTGGCGATCAACTTCTTCCTGTCGGACGCGGCCGACGTGGCGTTGACCGAGGCGGCGGTCGGCGCAGGTATCTCCACGGTGCTGTTCCTGGGCGCCCTTGCGTTCACCTCGGACCGCGAGCATCGAAGGTCAGGCCGTCGCTGGCTGTCGCTACTGGTCGTCGTCAGCACCACGATGGTCCTCATCTACGCCACTTTCGACAAACCTCGCTTCGGCGATCCCGAGGCCCCGGTGCTGAAACACATCGGTCCCTGGTACCTGGAGGAAACGCCGAAATACATAGACATTCCCAACGTCGTCACGGCGGTGCTTGGCAGCTACCGCGGCTATGACACGCTGGGAGAAGTGTTCGTCGTCTTCACCGCCGGTATCGGCGTGCTGTTCCTGTTCTCGGCCGGCCGAACGAGGTCGCGCAGCAAGAGACACGAGGAACCGGCGGGCAAGGCAGTCGGACTGCGCGACGAACAACTACTCGTCGTCGTCGGACGGCTTCTGGTTCCCTTCATTCTGCTGTTCGGCCTCTACGTCCAGTTTCACGGTGAATACGGTCCCGGCGGTGGCTTTCAGGCCGGCGCCCTTATCGCGGCGGCGTTTATCCTCTATACGCTGATAGAGGGCCCGCAGCGAGCCCTCGAAGTGCTGTCCGAACGGGCGCTGAGGTGGCTTATGGTGGGTGGCGCCATGCTCTACGGCGGCGTGGGGCTTGCCGGCATGCTGATGGGATCGAATTTCCTGGCCTATTCTGTCCTCGCTGACGATCCCGTCGCGGGCCAGCAACTCGGCATCATTCTCATCGAGGCCGGGGTCGGGATGACCGTGTGCGGTGTCCTGCTCACTATTTACCACGCCTTTGTCTCCCGGCGTCGTGTGCAATGAACCTGCTCGGGCTATACAACTACTGGGTATTCGCGGTCTTGTTGATGATCGGGTTTTATGCCGTGGTCGCAAAGACCAACCTGGTCAAGAAACTGATGGGCCTGTCGCTGTTCCAGGCTGCCGTATTCCTGCTCTACATCACGATGGGCAAGATCACCGGCGGTACGGCGCCGATTCTGCAGAAAGGCGTTAGCGACGCGATCTTCGCGAACCCTCTGCCACAAGTGCTGATTCTGACGGCCATCGTCGTCGGCATCTCGACGACGGCGCTAGGCTTGGGCGTCATCGTGCGCATCCAGGAGGAGTACGGCTCCATCGATGAGAAGGACATCCAGGAGATCGACCGGCAGTGACGATGTTCGACGCACACTTGCCCGTGCTGCAGGTCGTGGTGCCGCTGCTGATTGCTCCCCTGGTGATCATGCTGCGACCGAGTGGCCTCGCCTGGGCCGCGGCCACCGCGACAAGTTTGATGGCGTTCATTATTGCCGTAGCGCTTGCTGCCGGCGCGCTGGATGGCGAGACCCAGCGATACGAACTGGGCGCGTGGACCGCACCCTACGGCATCGAACTGAGCGTCGACAGCTCTAGCGCGCTGTTGCTGCTTATCCTCACGGGTGCTTCCACGCTTGCGCTGCTTGCAGGGAAGGCCAGCCTGGATCAGCAGATTGAGGCCCACCGGCAACCGCTTTTCTTCTCTGCCTGGCTGCTGGTGGTGGCCGGACTGTCCGGCATCCTGGTGTCGGCGGATGCGTTCAACATCTTCGTGTTCATGGAGATCTCCTCCCTGGCCAGCTACATATTGGTCGCCGGTGGGCCGGATCGACGTGCGATGCCGGCAGTCTTCAAGTACCTGATCCTGGGCACGATCGGTGCGACCTTCTATCTGATCGGGATCGGTCTGGTCTATATGATGACCGGCACTCTGAACCTGGCTGATATGCAGGTGAGGATCCAGGATGTTGTCGACCTCCGACCGATCCTGGTGGCGGCCGGTTTCATCACCGTGGGGCTTGCGCTGAAGGCGGCGGTCTTCCCATTACACGTCTGGTTGCCGAATGCGTACAACTTTGCGCCCCACGCGGCGACGGTATTTCTGGCGGCCTGCGCGACCAAAGTCTCTCTCTATGTCCTGCTGAGCTTCGACTTCGTTGTGTTCCAGCAGAACCTGCTGGGCCACGAAACCCAGTTCGCGGCCTTTCTGATGCCGTTAGCTGTTCTGGGCATCCTGGCGGCCTCCGCCGTGGCCCTGTTCGAACCGAACCTCAAGCGGATGCTGGCCTTCTCGTCCGTGGCTCAGATCGGCTATATCCTGCTCGGCGCCAGCATGGTATCGATGCTCGGCATGACCGCCAGCCTGATGCACATGTTCAATCACGCGCTGGCCAAGGGCGCCCTGTTCCTGGCGGTGATGTCGCTGGCGATGCGCTTCCCCAAACTGGAATTGGGTGATCTTGCGGGTGCGGCCAAACGGATGCCCTGGACCATGGGCGCATTCGTCATCGGCGGGCTGAGCCTGATCGGCGTTCCCGGCACCGCTGGCTTTACCAGCAAGTGGTACCTGATCTCGGCAAGCATGGAACTGGGCGGCCCCGGATGGCTGCTGGTCGCTGTTATCGTCCTCGGCTCCCTGATGGCCATGGCCTATATCTGGCGAGTGGTCGAGGTGGCCTGGTTCCGGCAGCCGCCGACGGAGAGTGTCAATCTCCGCGAGGCACCGCCGCTGATGTTGGCGGTCACGTGGCTCGCCGCGATAGCGAATGTTTACTTCGGTCTTGTGCCATGGCTGCAGGTCAGTCTGGCGACTGACGGGGCCAGGATGTTGCTCGGAGAGCTGCCGTGAGTTCGCAGGCCGCCATTCTGCTGGCCTTGTGCATTCCACTGATCGGGGCCGCGCTGATCGGGCTCGCTGGTCGCATTGGCCCGAACCTGCGCGAGAGCGTCACGCTGCTCACGGCGATCGCCCTGATCGGGGCCGTGTGGAGCCTTCTCCCCGACATATTGGCCGGGGCGCGTCCCGAGGTCACGCTGAGCGAGGTCCTGCCCGGCATCTCGATCGCCTTCAGGATAGAGCCGCTGGGCATGATGTTCTCGGCGCTCGCCTCCGGGCTATGGCTGATCAATTCCATCTATTCGATCGGCTACATGCGCGGCAATCGTGAGAAGAACCAGACGCGTTTCTACATCATGTTCGCCGTGTCTCTGGCCGCCACGATGGGCGTCGCGATGGCCGCCAATCTGTTCACGCTGTTCCTGTTCTACGAAATGCTGACCCTGTCGACCTATCCGCTGGTAGCTCACAAGGGCGATCCGGCGACGATCCGGTCGGCACGCGTCTACCTGGGCGTATTGATCGTCGCGTCGATCGGCCTGCTCCTGCCGGCCATTATCTGGACCTATCTGATCGCGGGCACCGGGGACTTCACACCCGGCGGCATCCTGGCCGGACACATGGACGGACCGCTGGTCGGACTGCTGCTGGCCCTGTTCGTCTTCGGCACAGCCAAGGCGGCCGTGATGCCCATGCATCGATGGCTTCCGGCCGCGATGGTCGCCCCCACACCGGTCAGTGCCCTGCTGCATGCGGTCGCGGTCGTAAAGACCGGCGTTTTCGTCATCACCAAGGTGATCGTCTACGTCTTCGGCATCGACTTCTTGTTCGCCGAGCCCAGCAGCGGCTGGCTGATCTACGCGGCCGCGTTCACGATCATCGTCGCCAGCGTAGTGGCGCTGAAGCAGCAGAACCTGAAGCGACTGCTGGCCTACTCCACGATCGGGCAGCTGTCCTATGTCGTCCTTGCATCGGCCGTCCTGAAACCGCTGGCCGAGGTGGGTGCCGCGATTCACATGGTGGCGCACGCCTTCGGCAAGATCACGCTGTTCTTCGCGGCTGGTGCCATCTACACCGCCTCCAAGAAAACCGAGTTGAGTCAGCTGCAGGGCATCGGCCGCCGCATGCCGGTGACCATGACCGCGTTCACCATCGGTGCCATCAGCATGATCGGCGTGCCCCCGACCGGTGGGTTCGTCTCCAAGTGGTTTATCCTCGCGGGCGCCTTCGAGGCCGACAACTATTTCGTCATCGCGACGATCATCGCCAGCACCGCCCTGAACGCGGCCTACTTTTTGCCGATTATTTACATGGCCTGGTTCGGGCGCGATCAGACCCCGGCAGACAAGGAACACGGCGAGGCGCCCTTCGCCGCGGTGCTTGCCCTCGCCATAACAGCACTTCTTACGCTGGCCTTCTTCTTTTTCAACCAGTCGCTCATAGAGCTCGAATCGCAGCTGTTCATGGGCGCCGCATCGGGACCGACGAATCCATGAGCAGGGAAACGGACAGGCCGCAGCAGCCGGCGGACGGGGCCAGACATCAGGGTGAGGACGACGCCTGGCTGGCCAGGCCCACGACGATCCGCCTGCTCTGGTGGATTTTCTCGACCGTGCTCGCTCTGTCGGTCGCGGCCCAGCTGGTGATCAAGGTCAAGGGCTATTTCGTGATCGATGGCTGGTTCGGATTCGGCGCCGTCTACGGCTTCCTGGTCTGTCTGGCGATGGTGCTGTTCGCGAAGGGCCTGGGTCTCTTCCTGAAACGCGACGAGAACTACTATCGGGTGGACGAGGATGACTGATTTCCTGCCACCTGCGCTGATCATGCTGCTCGCGGCGCTGCTGATTGGCGTGGTGCGCGGCCGAGTGCGAACACTGGTCGTACTTGCGGCACCGCTGCTGACAATGGTCGCCATCTGGGGGGTCCCGGACGGCGTCGTGACGACGGTCAACTTCCTCAACTACCCGATCGAGCCCGTCGAGGGCAGCCCGGTACGGCGCCTGTTCGCGACGGTATTCGCCATCATGGCTTTCGCAGGTGGGCTGTTCGCCTACCGGCAAGCGAAATGGTTCGAGCTGGCGGCGGCTTTCGCCTACGCCGCCGGTGCGATTGGTGTCAGTTTCGCGGGCGACCTGATCAGCCTGTTCCTGTGGTGGGAATTGATGGCGCTGTTCTCGACCGTGGTCGTCTGGTGCGGCGGGACGCCGGAAGCGCGGGCCGCCGGTATTCGCTACGCAATCATGCATCTGCTTGGCGGCGTGATCCTCAAAGTGGGCATCGAGGGTGTCATGGTGCACACCGGCTCCATCGAGATACAGCCGATGCTGGCGACCAACTTCGATACCTGGATGATCCTGATCGGCATCCTCATCACTGCCGCCGCACCGCCGGTCTCCGCCTGGCTATCCGATGCGTATCCGCGCTCCAGCCCGACCGGGTCGGTATTCCTGTCCGCCTTTACCACCAAGACCGCCGTGCTGGCGTTGATCCTGCTCTTCCCGGGTGAGCCGGTGCTGATCGGGGTCGGACTGTTTATGGTGATGTACGGGATCATCTTCGCGCTGCTGGAAAACGACGTCCGCCGCATCCTCGCATTCTCGATCGTCAACCAGGTGGGTTTTATGGTCTGCGCGGTCGGCATCGGGACCCAGATGGCGATCAATGGTGCGGCGGCCCATGCCTTCGCACATATCATCTACAAGGCCCTGCTGTTCATGAGTGCGGGTGTCGTTGTCTATCGCACCGGGTTCAACAAATGCACCGAGGTCGGCGGGCTATTCCGCACCATGCCGCTGACGGCCATTTGCGGCATCATCGGCGCATTGGCGATTTCCGGTTTCCCGCTGACGTCCGGCTTCACCACCAAAACCATGATCTCCCAGGCCGCTGCGGATGAGGGTCTGGTTACGGTGTACTTTATGCTGGCGGCGGCCTCCGCCGGTGTTTTCCTGCACGCTGGCATCAAGTTCCCATGGTTCGTGTTCTTTCAGCGTGACTCCGGTCTGCGGCCGAAAGATGCGCCCTGGAACATGGCCGCGGCCATGGTGCTGTTTTCGGTGCTGTGCATCCTGTTCGGCGTCGCCCCGGAGCTGCTCTATCGCTACTTGCCGTATCCGGTGGACTATCACGCCTACGCGCCCGGCAAAGTCGTGTTCTACCTGCAGCTGCT
>JBATKC010000399.1:0-12154 GCA_049669065.1 Gammaproteobacteria bacterium | reverse complement strand
ATCATGATCCATCGGGCACTGCTGGGCTCGCTGGAGCGGTTTTTCGGGGTCCTGATCGAGCATTTTGCGGGTCGTTTCCCGCCGTGGCTGGCGCCGGTTCAGGCTGTGGTGCTGAATATCACCGATCGTCAGGCCGAGTATGCAGGCCAGATTGCCGAGTCCCTTAAAAATCAGGGGTTTCGGGCCGAGGCGGACTTGAGAAACGAGAAGATCGGCTTTAAAATCCGCGAGCACACATTACACAGGGTCCCTTACCTGCTGGTGGTGGGGGACCGTGAACTGGAATCAGGCACGGTGGCCGTGCGTTCGCGAAGCGGCGAGGATCTCGGGTCGATGGCCCTGCAAGGGTTCGTCGAACGACTCGCTAAACAGGTCGCGATGCGCGGCCGTCGTTCTTTGGAGGACTAAAGCATCAGTTCGAACAAACGCGTTAGGCGCAACAAGGAGATCCTGACACCGGAAGTGCGGGTGATCGGAGCAGACGGAGAACAAGTCGGGATACTGAGCATTGCGGAAGCGCTGCAGCTCGCTGGTGATAGCGCGCTGGATCTGGTCGAAGTGTCGCCGACGGCGGAGCCGCCGGTGTGCCGGGTGATGGACTACGGCAAGTACATCTTCGAACAGAACAAGAAGAACCACGCTGCAAAGAAAAAACAGAAACAGATTCAGATCAAGGAAGTGAAGTTCCGCCCAGGGACGGAGGAGGGTGACTACCAGGTGAAGTTGAGAAACCTGGTCCGGTTCCTCTCCGGCGGAGACAAGGCCAAGGTGACATTGCGTTTCCGCGGCCGTGAGATGGCGCATCGAGAACTCGGTGCCAAGCTTCTGGACAGGGTCCGCGACGATCTGGCCGAACTCGGTCAGGTGGAGCAGTTCCCGAAGATGGAAGGGCGGCAGATGACGATGGTGATTGCGCCAAAGAAGAAGTGAGCAGGAGCGGGTTAGAACCGTGACTGCCCCGCCTTGGGTCGAGAATCGGCCCGGGCTAAAAGGAGATAGAAAATGCCCAAGTTGAAGACCAACCGCGGAGCCGCCAAGCGCTTCCGCAAGACCGGTGGGGGTGGCTACAAGCGTGGTCAGTCCTTCCTGAACCATATCCTGACGAAGAAGAGCACCAAGCGGAAACGGCATCTCCGGGCCACGGCCCAGGTCGCCGAGGCCGACGTGCCAGCCGTTCGTCGCATGCTGCCGTACAGCTGAGGAGATAGACCATGGCAAGAGTAAAGCGTGGAGTCATCGCCAAGGCGCGGCACAAGAAAATTCTGAAGAAAGCGAAGGGTTACTACGGTGCGCGCAGCACCACGTTCCGTGTCGCTAATCAGGCAGTCACCAAAGCCGGCCAGTACGCATACCGTGACCGGCGCCAGCGCAAGCGTCAGTTCCGCACTCTGTGGATCAGCCGCATCAACGCGGCGTCGCGGATCTACGGTCTGTCCTACAGCCGGCTGATCAACGGTCTCACCAAGGCGGGCATCGAGATCGACCGCAAGGTGCTGGCCGATATCGCGGTCCACGACATCGAGGGTTTTGGCGCGATCGCGGAGCAGGCGAAGGCTGGTCTGTCCTCGTAGCGATGGCGCTAACGCCCATCGGGTGATTTGCGTTTCGTGAGAGGGAAAGGTCTTCCAGCCTTTCCCTCTCTTTGTTTGGGTTCCGGGGGAGCGTCGTGGACGACATCGAAAACCTGCTGCAGCGGGGACGCGCCGAAGCGGACGCCAGCGGCTCGCTCGCGGATCTGGACGAAATCCGGGTCCGCTTCCTTGGCAAGAAAGGATTGCTGACCCAGCAGCTAAAGCAGCTGGGCACGCTGCCGGCGGATCAGCGCCCGGCGGCGGGCCAGGCGATCAATCTGGCGAAGAGCGAGCTTCAGGCGGTGATCGAGGCGCGACGCAGTACGCTTGAGAGCGCCGCGCTGGAAGCGCGGATCGCGGATCAGGCGGTGGATGTCACGCTGCCGGGACGCGGCCAGCCGTCGGCAGGCATGCACCCGGTCACCCGGACCATGAGCCGTATCGAGGCGATCTTCCGTACCGCCGGCTTCGATGTCCACACCGGGCCCGAGATCGAGGATGAATTCCACAATTTCGAGGCCCTCAATATCCCCGAGCAGCATCCCGCCCGGGCCATGCATGACACCTTCTATTTCCCGAGCGGCCACTTGTTGCGTACCCACACCTCGCCGGTGCAGATCCGCGCCATGGCCGATGGCGGGGTGCCGATCCGACTGATCGCGCCGGGCCGCGTCTATCGTTGCGACAGCGATCAGACCCACACGCCGATGTTCCATCAGGTCGAGGGGCTGGTGGTGGACGAGGGCATCAGCTTTGCCAATCTCAAGGCGGTGTTGCACGGTTTCCTCGAGCAGTTTTTCGAGCGCCGCGTGCAGCTGCGCATGCGGCCGTCATATTTCCCGTTTACCGAGCCATCGGCCGAAGTCGATGTCAGCTGGGGCGAGGGCTGGCTCGAGGTGTTGGGTTGCGGCATGGTGCATCCGAGGGTGCTGAGCGGGGTTGGCGTCGATCCGGAACGCTATACCGGTTACGCCTTCGGTATGGGGGTCGAGCGTCTCGCCATGTTGCGCTATGGCGTCGACGACCTGCGCATGTTTTTCGACAACGACCTGCGCTTCCTGCGCCAGTTCGCCTGAGCGGATAAGCAGATGAAATTCAGCGAAGCATGGCTGCGCGAATGGGTGGATACGTCCATGTCCACCGACGGTCTGGTACACGCCCTGACCATGGCCGGTCTCGAAGTCGATACGGTGGAGCCGGTGGCCGGTGTGTTCACCGATGTGGTGGTCGGCCAGGTCATCGAGCATGCGCCGCACCCGGACGCCGACAAACTGTCCGTTTGCCAGGTGGACGTGGGCGCAGACGCGCCGCTGCAGATCGTCTGTGGCGCACCCAACGCGCGCAAGGGGCTCAAAGCGCCGACGGCGCTGGTCGGGGGCAAGCTCCCCGGCGGGCTCAAGATCCGCAAGGCGAAACTGCGTGGGGTTGAATCACGCGGCATGTTGTGTTCGGAAAAAGAGTTGGGTCTCGGCGACGGTGCGGGCGGATTGATGGAGCTGGCGTCGGATGCGGTGGTGGGTGCGGATCTGCGGGCCAGCCTGGGTCTGGACGACAGCGTTATTGATATCGATCTGACACCGAATCGCGGTGACTGTTTCAGCGTCCTGGGTATCGCCCGGGAGACTGCGGTGCTCGACCGCAAATCACTTGTCTGGCCGGACCTGAGCCCGGTGGAACCGGACATCGATGACGTGTTCCCGATCGAGCTGCAGGCGCCCGAGGCCTGTCCCCGTTTCTGTGGCCGCGTGGTCCGCGGCATCGATCCAGCGGCGGTCACACCCCAATGGATGCGCGAGAAACTGCGGCGCAGCGGATTACGGCCAATCCATCCGGTGGTGGATGTGACCAACCTGGTGATGCTGGAGTTGGGCCAGCCGCTGCATGGTTTCGATCTGGATACGCTTGATGGTGGTCTTATCGTGCGCATGGCCAGGGACGGCGAGACGCTCACGCTGCTCGACGAACGGGTGATCGAACTCGGGCCGGACATGTTGGTGATCGCCGATCACGGCGGGCCGCGGGCGCTGGCCGGCATCATGGGGGGCGCCACTTCCGGCGTAGAGGCGGACACTCGTGACGTGTTTTTCGAAGGCGCGTTTTTTGCACCGGACGTGATAGCCGGACGTGCGCGCCGGCTCGGGCTGCATACGGATGCCTCGATGCGATTCGAACGCGGCGTGGATCCGGCCGGGCAGCGTCGCGCAATCGAACGGGCGACGGCCCTGTTGCTGGAGATCGCCGGTGGACAGGCCGGGCCGCTGGTGGAACTCGCCAGCGAGACTCATCTGCCCGCGCGTGACCCGGTGACCCTCCGAAGCGAAAGGCTGTCCAATGTGCTCGGGTGCCAGATCGCCGGTGATGAGATTGAAGCGATCCTCGCGTTGTTGGGCATGCCCACCGAGACCACGGAGCAGGGCTATGCCGTGAGGCCGCCATCCTGGCGGTTCGATATCCAGATCGAGGAGGACCTGATCGAGGAAATCGCAAGGGTCCACGGTTACGACAATATCCCGGAGATTGCCGGTCGCGGCGACATGACCTTCAACCCGGTTACCGAGACGAGGGTGCCGGCGGACCGGGCCCGGGATCTGTTGATCGATCGTGGCTACCAGGAGGTCGTGACCTATAGTTTTGTCGATCGCGACCTGCAGCGTGCACTGTGGCCGGAGCGGCAGGCGGTTGCGCTGTCGAATCCGATTTCGTCGACCATGGCCGATATGCGGGTTTCCTTGTGGCCGGGCCTGCTCGGCGTATTGAAGCAGAATCTCAGCCGGCAGCAGGAGCGGGTACGCATCTTCGAGTCCGGTCTTAAGTTCTTTATCGAAGGCGATGAAATAAAACAGATTAATACCATTAGTTGCATTATGTCAGGTGCGCGCCATTCGGAACAATGGGGTCTGCAGGCCAAATCGGCCGACTTTTTCGACCTCAAGGCTGACGTGGAGGCCTTGCTGCGCCTGAGTGGTGCGGCGGATGCCTTCCGTTTTGAATCTGCCCGCCATCCGGCCCTCCACCCGGGTCAGTCGGCGCGTCTGTTGCGGGGAGGCAGGGAGGTGGGTTGGCTGGGGGCGTTACACCCCGCCTTGGCGGCTAAAATGGATTTGAAGAAAACTGCCTATCTTTCTGAATTAGATGAGGAATTACTGCTGGAGGCGCGGATACCCAGCTACCGGGCCGTGTCTCGTTTTCCTGCCGTACGCCGCGACCTTGCGGTACTGGTAAAACAGCAACTGCCGGTGGATGAAGTGCTTGATTTGATACGGGATGAGGCCGGTCCGCTGCTGCAGGAATTGAACGTTTTCGACGTATATCAGGGGCCAGGAATAGATTCCGGTCTAAAAAGCGTCGCTTTGGGCTTGATATTACAGGAAACTTCACGCACTCTTACCGACGACGACGTGGACGGAGTCGTCAGCGCGGTGATCAGCCGCCTGGAGCGGGAAATACAAGCCAGAATAAGAGACTGATCATGGCATTGACCAAGGCAGAAATGGCAGAAGCCCTGTTTAACGAACTGGGGCTCAACAAGCGGGAAGCAAGGGAACTCGTCGACTCGTTCTTCGAGGAGTTGCGGACGGCTTTGTCAAACGGTGAGCAGGTCAAGTTGTCGGGATTCGGCAACTTCGATCTTCGGGACAAGAACAGCCGGCCTGGCCGCAACCCGAAGACCGGGGAGGAGATCCCGATCAGTGCGCGCCGTGTGGTGACTTTTCGTCCGGGGCAAAAATTGAAGGCGCGAGTCGAGGCCTATGCTGGAACCGGGAAACAATAACGAATTACCTCCGATTCCGGGCAAACGCTATTTCACTATCGGTGAGGTCAGCGAGCTTTGCGCGGTAAAGCCCCATGTACTGCGCTACTGGGAGCAGGAGTTTCCGCAGCTAAAGCCGGTCAAGCGACGCGGCAACCGCCGGTATTATCAGCGGCGCGATGTATTGATCATCCGCCAGATCCGCAGTCTGCTGTATGAAGAAGGTTTTACCATCGGCGGCGCGCGGCAGCGGCTGACCGGCGAAGAGGCCCGCGAAGACGTCAGCCAGAGCGCGCAGATCGTCAAGCAGATACGGGTCGAACTCGAAGAGATCCTGAAGATCCTGCGTCGCTGACGCGGGATGGGGGAGCGCTTTCACGCGCCACTTGCATAGGGTATGATGCGCGGCCTTCGCGGGGCCGGCGGTCCCGCCACCATTTTCGGTCGGGGCGTGGCGCAGCCTGGTAGCGCACCTGCATGGGGTGCAGGGGGTCGGAGGTTCGAATCCTCTCGCCCCGACCACTGATTAGTCTGGATAACAACAACAAAACTTGAGCCGCCTTCGGGCGGCTTTTCTTTGCCGTGCGTGTCGGCCAGCGTGCAGACCGATTCGTTCGCATCCGATCTTGAAATCGCGCTTTGCTGCTTCTGATCAATCCACCTGGCGCAGGTGCCGGGCGCCGAGGTCACGGACGCGTTGTACACCGAGCAGCGCCATGTCCCGTTCGATCTCCGAGCGCAGGATTTCCAGCGCACGGGCGACGCCGGGCTGACCGCCGGCGGCCAGCCCGAACAGATAGGGCCGGCCCGCCATACAGGCGGTAGCGCCGAGCGCCAGTGCCTTGAGTACGTCGGTGCCGCGACGAACGCCGCCATCGAGGATGACCTCGGCCCGGCCCGCGACCGCATCGACGATCTCCGGCAGCACATCGATCGGTGCCGGGACACCGTCGAGCTGGCGACCGCCGTGGTTGGAGATCACGACCCCGGTGGCGCCGGCTTCGACCGCACGCACCGCATCCGCGGCTGAGAGGATGCCCTTGATCAAGAACTTGCCGCCCCATTGGCGGATCATCTCCTCGGCGTCGTCCCAGGTCACGCTGCGGTCGAATTGCGCGTTGATGTAGTCGAATAACGAGGTCAGATCATCACCGGCTGCCGGCGCCTTGCCGAGGACGTTGGCAAACGTCACTTTCGGCGTGGTGATCTTATGCCACCACCAGTAGGGACAGCTGGCGAAATCGAACAACAGACCAGGGCGGAACTCCATCGGTATCGTGAGACCATTGCGGTAATCCCGTTCGCGGTTGCCGGTCACGGCTACGTCGACGGTCAGACACAGGGCCTGATATTCGGCAGCCTTGCAGCGTTCGATAAACTCGCGTACCAGCCCACGGTCCTTCCATACATAGATCTGGAACCACTTCGGCCCGCCGCAGACTGCGGCCAGATCTTCAATTGAAACACTGGATACGGAGGACAGCGAGTAAATGGTGCCGGCCGCAGCCGCGGCGGCACCGACGGCCCGTTCTCCCTGGTGATGGAACAGCCGGCTCATACCGGTCGGCGAGAGCAGGAACGGCATCGATATCGAGGCACCCTGGACTTCGACCGCAGTATCGATCTCGCTGACGTCCTGCAGCACTTCCGGGACCAACTGCCAGCGGTCAAACGCCGAGACGTTCCGTCTCAGGGTCTGCTCATCATCCGCCGCGCCGTCGATATAGTCGAACACCGCACGGGGCAGACGCCGCCTCGCGTATCGGCGCAGATCATCGATCGAGTAACACGGATCGAGCCTAGCCATTTACCAGATCCTCTGGCGCGTCTTCCACCGTCACCGGCACCGCCGACAAGGCCGCATTGCCCGACAACTGATCCACCGCCTGGTCATCGGTCAGGTCGTTGATGCTGACGCCCGGGTGAGCGCTGGCGACCTGTAAACGGATGCCCGGCCGATCGTGACCCCAGCCATGGGGCAGGCTGACCACGCCGGGCATGATGTCTTCGCTGAATTCGACCGAGGCCTCGATACGACCGACACGGGAGTGCACGATGGCGCGTCCGCCGTCGGCCAGGCTGTTATGCCCTGCGGTGTCGGGATGGATCAACAGCGTGCAGCGCTCCTTGCCTTTGACCAGCCTCGGCGAATTGTGCATCCAGGAGTTGTTGCTGCGCGGCTGCCGGCGGCTGATCAGCAGCAATTCTCCCGGCGCACGATCGGCGGAATCGCTGATCGCTTCGCGCAAGCGGGCCAGGTCCGCGATCATCGCTTTTGGCACCAGATCGATACGCTTGTCTGGTGTGAACAATCGTTCTGGCAGACAGGATTCCAGCGGGCCCAGATCGATGCCGTGTTCCGCATTGGCCAGGCTGCGGAAATCGAGTCCGCTCGCGCTTTTCTTGAGCATGCGGTCGAGCAATCCGGTCGGGCCGACGCGGCCCATGTGCCAGCGTGTCAGTGCGGCCTTCAGACGCGTGGCCAGAGAACCGCCCTGAAGCCGGCGGGCGAGTTCAAGATAGATCTGCCAGTCGTGTTTGGCGCCGGCCGCGGGTTCGAACAGCGGCGCCGAGTAGCGCGCGGTATTGCGCACCGCCAGCAGGTGGAACACCAGGTCGTAGTGGTCGTGCTCCAGCGCCGCGGTCGGCGGCAGGATCAGATCGGCATGACGGGTGGTCTCGTTGAGATAGATATCGATAGAGACCATGTAATCCAGACCGGCCAGGGCCCGGTCCAGCTGAGCGCCGTTAGGGGTGGAGAGTACCGGGTTGCCGGCCACCGAGAGCAGGGCACGGACGCGTTCCTCGCCGCCGGCCAGCATATCCTCCGCCATGGTCGCCACCGGCAGTTCGCCGCCGAATTCCGGCAGCGCCCGGACCCGGCTGTGGAAGCGGGCGAAGCCGCCGCGATTTCCATCGTTGAGGATGTCGACCGCCGGTGAGGCGAACATGGCGCCGCCGGGCCGGTCAAAATTCCCGCTGACGAGGTTGATCAGGTTGATCAGCCACTGGCACAGACCACCGAAGGCCTGCACGGAGACGCCCATCCGTCCGTAGATGACTGCAGTGTCGGCGCCGCAAAACTCCCGCGCCAGTTGCCTGATCGTCTCTGCGTCCAGCCCGACCGTTGCCGCCACGGCTTCCGGAGAGAACGGTGCCGTCAGCGCGGGCAGGTCAGCGAGGCCGTCGACACATGCCGCCAGGCGGCCCGGCGCGGCCAGTTGTTCGTCGAGTATCGTGTGCAGGATCGCTGCGAGTAGCCCGGCGTCGCTGCCGGGACGGACAAAATGGTGCGCATCGGCCAGCGCCGCGGTCTCCGTGCGGCGTGGATCGAGCACCACGACCTTGCCGCCGCGTTGTTGGATTGCCTTGAGGCGATGGCGGAAATCCGGCGCGGTCATCAGGCTGCCGTTGGACACCACCGGGTTGGCCCCGATGATCAAAAACAAATCCGTGCGATCGATGTCCGGGATCGGCAACAGCAGTTGATGGCCGAACATCAGATAGGCGGCGAGATGATGCGGTAGCTGATCGACCGAGGTCGCCGAATAGCGATGCTTCGGCCGCAGCGCCTTGTGCAGCAGCGGGCCGTAGACCAATGAGCCCCAGTTATGCACGTTGGGGTTGCCGGCGTAGACGGCCAGCGCGCCCCGCCCGTGTTTGGCGCGGATCTCCGCCAGGCGGCTGGCGGCCTCGTCGAAGGCTTCATCCCAGCCGATTTCCTCGTGGTCGCTGCCCGTGCGTCTCAGCGGCATCCGCAGCCGGTCCGGGTCATCATGCACATCCTGCAGCGCGACGGCTTTGGCGCAGATGTGGCCGCGGCTGAAGGGGTCCGCCTGGTCGCCCCGGATAGAGATGATGGAGTCTCCGCTCAGCCGTATTTCAAGACCGCAGATCGCTTCGCACAGGTTGCACGCCCGATAGTGATTGCGCTCTTCGGGGCCAGCAGGGGACTCTGACGGCATGTTCTTGTTCCTCCCTGAGAAGGTCATGGCAGACCGGCGCGTGGCTGGCCACACTATAGCAGCGCGGTGGCAATTTCCCGCAGCGGAAACGAAGCGGGGCGGATTGTCGTCGATCCGCCCCGCCCGTGTGGATTTGACTCCGCCTGACTAGCGTTTGATCTCGAACTCACGCACCTCGAGGTAGAGTTTCCTTACCCAGATGTACTCGTAGATCGTGCCCAGTTCGTAGTAGCGGAAGTCGATGTTGGCCCGCGTGTCGACCGCATAAAGCAAGGTCGGCCAGAACAGGAACTGATCCGACGCCCAGTTCGGGTAGCCGACCAGATTGATCTCCTGCCACGCGAAATAGTCTACGCCGAGACCAAAGGTATCGCGCAGGCTGGATGGCCCGAGCAGCGGCAACACCATATACGGCCCCGGCCCGGCGCCCCATACGCCCAGCGTCTGGCCGAAGTCCTCGCGCTGATAGTACATGCCCATCAGCGAGGCCGGGTCGGCCAGACCGCCGACACCGAGGGTCGAATTGACTACGAATCGTCCCGTGCTGCGGGCCGCTGTCTCCAGCCTGAACTGCAGCAGGGCATTACCGACATTCAGCACTTCGCGGATGTTGCGCATAAAGTTATGGATGCCCGTGCGCAGCAGTCCCGGCAGATAGCGTTTGTATGCTTCGGCCGCGGGCGCAAAGACGTATTTGTCAAACCGGGCATTGAAGTTGTACATGCGCCGATTCCAGCCTTCCCATGGATCGGACACATCGGTGATCAAGCCGCCGCCCTGGTAGCCGACGCTGTCGAGTGTCCGCTGCGGGGGTTCGGATCCTTCCTGTGGCTTGGTCGCCGCACAGCCGGTGGCCAGCATCGCCAGCGCGGCGAGGAGTACAGCTCGATTTTTGTTGAACGCGTTCATCTAGCGGCCCTCCGGCAGTGAGGCGCCGAAGAAGGCGAGCATGTGTTCGACGTTCTCGCGGTAGGCCATGTTGCCGCAGTGTCCACCCCGGGGCCAGATTTTCGCCCGCTCCCCGAACACGTCTTCCAGCCACTCGATCTCGCCGTCGGCCATGATGATGTCGTCACGATTGTGGCTCAGACCCACCTTGTCGGTGGTGCGCAGATAGTCCTCGAAGCTCTTCAGCGAGGCGCGGTATTTGAGCTGCTCGGGGGTGATCGACGGATCGCTGCGTTGATAGAAGGGCACCAGCAGATCTTCAAAATAATTCTCGAAGCTGGTCCTGCCAGCGACGTTAAAATAGGGATCCAGGTTGGCGCTGATCTTTGCGGTGGTTCCCACCGGAACGATATAGCCCGACTGGCTCCTCACATCGGCGACGGTGATCAGATTTTGCGCGGTGATGGCAAAGACCAGGCCGATCAAGGTAGCCAGCCGCTGGTCGTCCGGGTTTCGTTTCCTGTATACGCCGTAGAGGAATTCCGGTCCGAGGCTGACAGCCCCCTGCGTGTTCGCATATTCTTCGCTGAGGGCATTCATCAGGCTGTCCCAGAACGCCCGGGCTTCGTCGGTGTTGGTGATGTTGTCGCGGAAGAAGCCATCCAGTCGCTTGGCGGAGTTATACAGGCTGACCGGCGGGTTGATCATCAGCGCTTTCTTGAAATTGAAGACCTTCTCCTGCTCGTCGAGCATCGCAAGATAGCCGGTCTGCGCGCCGCCGAGGCTGTAGCCGGTGACGTAGAAGTCTGTGACCTCGAGGTCCTTGCTCAGCTGCTGCTCCCAGGCCATTTTCATCGCCCGATACAGGTCCCGGGAGTCATCGTCGAGTACGCCGGGCACCTGGGTCTCAGAGGCGGTAATCATAAACTGGAAGGACGTCGGCGAGGGCAGGCCGACGACGTGGAAACCGGCCAGATAGAACGCCGTATACAGGGTCGTCATGTGCGGGCCGTGATAGCTGCTGCCGGTGCCGGCGATGACAAAAATCAGCGGCGCCGGCTTCTTCTGCGGGAACACCAGATAACGCATCTTGTCGTGATACCAGATGTATTTGCTGGCAGGGCGGTCCGGAAATACGGTCAGACCCTTGAGACGGAACGGCCGGCCTTTGATGCTCAGATCCGGCCGCAGATCCTCGGGTGTGGAGATGACGGTGGAGGCGAAACCGTCGAGCTGCGGATAACCGTAGTCGTCCGCCTGAACGACTGACCAGCACAGCATCGAAAGCAGAACAAGCGCGGTTGTTTTTTTCACGTATAGTCCCTTGACGGTCGAGCAAAAATTAATGAAGAAACAATTAGTCTAGCGCAAGTAACTGTCAAAATTTAGTCTTTTCGCGCCAAGCGTAGCCAATCCGGGCATGCGGTCGAGGCGGCAAACTGGCGCGATCACGATTTGCTCTACCCGATTGAAACGGGGGCCGGACCTGCCATCGCATCCAGCGGGTGACCCACGCAGCGGCCAGCGCCGCCGACGGCATGATCCGGGCCGGCCCGATCAATCCGAGCCTGATATCATTCGCTCGCTGACCGTTCCCATCCACGGGGCGTTTATTCATTCAAGGGGCGAATGGCGTGCAGGATCCTGACGACGACAGAATCGAACCGTTTACGGTACTGCCTATTTTCCCGACGCTGATCTGGGCGACGCAGGTGCGTCCGGCGGCACGGGAGCGGATCAACGGGGCGTTTATGACCGCCATCAACGGCGCCCGTGCAAAACAGCCGGAGCTGAAGCCGACCGGCAAATGGCAGACCGACCAGCGTCTGCATACCCTGCCCGAGCTGGCCGAGTTCCGGGATCTGGTGGTCGGCAGCGCGTGCCAGATTCTCGATTCCCACCACATCCGTTATCAGGGCATCAAGATCACCGGCTGCTGGGCGAATGTGGGTTTTAAGGGCTCACGACACCGGCCCCAT
>JBATKC010000398.1:0-5482 GCA_049669065.1 Gammaproteobacteria bacterium | reverse complement strand
CAGCAGGGGTGCGCGCTCGTCCAGCAGCGAACCCGCGGCAGCCAGCAGCTCGCCGGCGGACGGCGCCCGGAAGCCGATCGACAGCGTCATCGAAGGTTCGTCGCCGATCCCGTGATGAGCGACCCCGGGTGGCAGATAGAGCACGTCTCCCGGCGCGGTCTCGATTGTCTGCGTCGCGGAGAAGTGACGCAACACCCGCAGCGGGGCATCCTCCTGCCAGGTGATGTCGGCCGGCTGCGCATCCACCGCCCAGCGCCGCCGGCCAAGCGCCTGCACCAGGAAGACGTCGTACTCGTCCACATGCGCGCCAACGCTGCCGCCGGGCGCCGCGAAGCTCGCCATCAGGTCATCGATACGCCACGGCGGCAGGAACGCGAACGGCTCGAACAGCGCAGCCAGCTGTGGCAGATGCTTTTCTACATCCTGGACCAGCACAGTCCAGCCGCGTTTGGCGGCGGTAGTGAAATCGGATTCCTCAAACGGTCCGTGGCGCAGCATCCACCCGGATTCGTCATCGCCCGTCACCAGGCGCGACTCCACCTCGGGCTCGCAGGCGAGACCGGCGAGCGCCTCCGGCGACAGCGGACATTCCCAGGGGACCAGGGCTCCCGGCAGATAGAGCGGTCTCTGCTGCCAGTACTCAGCCAGGAAGCGCTCGGCGTCGAGCCCCGGGGGCCAGCAGATCATGGCTCCGGCGGCAGCTCCAGCGCCTGCGCGGCCGCATTGCCGGTATAGCCCGAGGGCGTGAGCGCGGCCAGCTGCATACGCGCTTCTTCCGGCAGATCGAGGCCGGCAATAAACTCGCGCAAGGCTGCCTCGCCGATTTTGCGGCCGCGGGTGAGGGCCTTCAATTTTTCGTAGGGGCTGTCGATACCATAGCGCCGCATCACGGTCTGGATCGGCTCCGCCAGCACTTCCCAGTTCTGATCCAGATCTGCCGCCATCTGCTCCGGTTCGGGCTGCAGCTTGCCGAGGCCTTTCTCGAGCGCGGCGAAAGCGATACACGCATGAGCGACGGCCACGCCGAGATTGCGCAACACTGTCGAGTCGGTCAGATCCCGTTGCCAGCGCGAGACGGGTAGCTTGGCGGCGAGGTGCCCGAGCAGCGCATTGGCCAGCCCCAGATTGCCTTCGGCATTCTCGAAATCGATCGGGTTGACCTTGTGCGGCATGGTCGACGAGCCGACTTCGCCGGCGATCGTCCGCTGGCGGAAATAACCGATCGAAATATAGCCCCAGATATCGCGACACAGGTCGATCAGGACAGTGTTGAATCGGGCCAGCGCATGACAGTACTCGGCGATCCAGTCATGCGGTTCGATCTGGGTTGTAAACGGATTGAACCCGAGCCCGAGCCCGGTCACAAAGCGCCGGCTCAGCTCAGGCCAGTCCACTTCCGGGAATGCCGCGAGATGCGCGTTGTAGTTACCGACGGCCCCATTCATCTTGCCCATGATGGCGACGGCCGCGAGCTGCTCCCGTTGGCGGTGGAGACGCCAGGCGACGTTGGCAAACTCCTTCCCCAGCGTGGTCGGTGATGCGGGTTGACCATGCGTGCGGGACAGCATCGCCACACCCGCATTGTCCCGTGCCAGCGCACTGACCCGGCGTATCAACGAAGCCTGCCCCGGGAGCAGGATTTCGTCGCGGGCGCTGGCCAGCATCAGCGCATAGGCCAGATTGTTGATGTCTTCGGAAGTGCAGGCGAAGTGCGTGTATTCGGTCAGCCGGTCGTCGGCGCCGGCGGATTCCAGCCGGCGCTTGATGAAGTACTCCACTGCCTTCACGTCGTGGTTGGTGGTCGCCTCGATTTCTTTCACCTGGCACGCATCATCTTCGGTGAAATCGCCAGCCAGCCGGCGCAGGGCCGAGGTCACTGCCGCAGCGGGCGCCGGGAGACCGATCGCCGGGCTGGCCATCAGTGCTTCCAGCCACGCGATTTCGACTTGAACACGGAAGCGGATCAGGCCGAATTCGCTGAAGATCGGGCGCAGCGCGGCGGCCTTTTCAGCGTAGCGGCCGTCGACCGGTGAGACCGCGGTGAGTGTGCTCGATTTCATGCCCGTCGGAATCAAAAATGCTAGGATGGCGCATCATACAACAGTTGCTCTGCCCGGGGTTGTCGACCGACCCGGCGAGAGCCGATTGCGGTATTTTCCAGCGCTATCGAGACCTCGGCCCGGCATCTGTTCCAGATTGGCTTTTCTCGTTTTCGGAGTGTCCAGATGAGCGACAAGAATTTCCGCATCGAACGCGACAGCATGGGCGAGTTGCAGGTTCCGGCTGACGCACTGTGGGGCGCGCAGACACAGCGAGCGGTCGAGAATTTCCCGATCAGCGGCCTGCGCATGCCGCGTGGATTCATCCGTGCCGTGGGGCTGGTCAAATGGGCCGCCGCACGCGCCAATCGCTCGCTGGGACTGCTTGAAGCGGATATCGAAGCGGCCATCGAACATGCGGCCGACGCAGTGATCGACGGTCACCACGACGATCAATTCCCGATCGACGTGTTCCAGACCGGGTCCGGTACCAGCACCAATATGAACGCAAACGAGGTGATCGCCCATCTGGCCAGCGCGCGCCTCGGCGCGCCGGTCCATCCCAACGATCACGTCAACATGGGTCAGAGCAGCAACGACGTGATCCCGACCGCGATCCATGTCAGTGCCGCGCTGGAGATGCGTGAAACGCTGCTACCGGCGCTGACCCATCTGGTGAAGACACTGGACACCAAGGCTGGGGCTTGCGCGGACATCGTCAAGACCGGGCGCACCCACCTGATGGATGCGATGCCGGTGACGATGGCACAGGAAATCGGTGGCTGGGCGGCTCAGATCCGCAGCGGTATCGATCGGCTCGAGAGCGTGATGCCGAGGATCACGCGCCTCGCCCAGGGCGGTACCGCAGTCGGTACCGGCATCAACGCACATCCGGAATTCGGCACGCGTTTTGCCGCGGAATTGAGCACGCGTACCGGTGTTGGTTTCGCGCCGAATCCGGATTATTTCGAGAGTCTGAGCAGCCAGGACGCGGCGGTAGAAGTCTCCGGCCAACTCAAGACCGTGGCGGTCAGCGTGATGAAGATCGCCAACGATCTGCGCTGGATGAATAGCGGGCCGCTGGCCGGTATCGGCGAGATCGCGCTGCCGGCGCTGCAGCCGGGCAGCAGCATCATGCCGGGCAAGGTCAATCCGGTGATACCTGAGGCCGCAGCCATGGTCGCGGCCCAGGTCATCGGTAACGACGCGACGATCACCATCGCCGGTCAATCCGGCAACTTCCAGCTCAACGTGATGTTGCCGGTCATCGCGCATAACCTGCTGCAGAGCATTGAGCTGCTGGCAGCGGTGACCCGACTGCTGGCCGACCGCGCCATCGCCGGTTTTACCGTCAACCAGGATCGTCTGCAGGAAGCGCTGGAGCGCAACCCGATCCTGGTCACTGCGCTCAATCCGGTCATCGGCTATGAACTCGGCGCGGCAACCGCCAAGCGCGCCTACAAGGAAGGCCGGCCGATCCGCGAGGTCGCGCGGGAGATGACCGATCTGGATGATGACGATCTGGCGCGCCTGCTGGATCCCGTTGCGCTGACGCGCGGCGGCATCAACAACTAGTGTCGCTCGCCGACGCCGGCGGCGTCGATCTGAGGGCCTTGATCCGCGCACGTCTGTCAGGGAGCCAGCCGCAGCCCGCTGAGCGCATCTCGATGCCTGGTTACGGCGATCTGCCGAGGATGATCCGGCGTCTGCGTATCCGCCGCCTGGTGCCGGCGGCGGTGCTGGTCCCCATCGTCGACCGGCCAGAGGGATTGTCCTTGTTGCTGACGCGGCGCGCCGATGATCTCAAGCATCACCCGGGGCAGATCAGTTTTCCGGGAGGCCGTCTGGAAGACCGGGACGAGGGTCCGACCGGTGCAGCGTTACGTGAGACACACGAAGAGGTGGGTCTGCACCAGGACCATGTCGAGGTGGTCGGCTATCTGGACAACTATCTGACCATCACCGGTTATGCGGTCACCCCGGTGGTGGGCTTTGTACGACCGGGTTTCGTGTTGAAACTGGATACCACCGAAGTGGCAGAAGCGTTTGAAGTGCCGCTGTCCTATGTGCTCGACCGGGAACGGGTGCAGCGCAAATACAGCCGCTTCCTCGGCATCCGCCTGCCGTATTTCGAGATCCCCTATGGCGATTACAACATCTGGGGCGCGACCGCAGGCATGTTGATCAGTCTGCGCCAGCGTCTGTTCGAGGAGGAGAAGCCGTGACCGAGGTGTCCTGGCTGATTGACATCATGGCGCGTCTGCGCGATCCCGATGATGGCTGCCCGTGGGATATCGAGCAGACCTTCGACAGCATCGCCCCCTACACCATAGAAGAAGCCTACGAGGTGGCCGACGCTATCGAGCGCGGCGAAATGGCAGATCTCCGCGACGAGTTGGGCGATCTCCTGTTGCAGGTGGTTTATCACGCGCGCATGGCGGAGGAGGTCGGCGCATTCCGCTTCGACGATGTCGTCGAAGGCATTTGCCGCAAGATGATCCGGCGCCATCCTCACGTGTTCGGTGACGAGCAGGTCGAGAGCGCCAGCGCGCAGACGGCGGCGTGGGAACGGCTCAAGGCCGAGGAACGCCGGGCCGGACACAGCGACACCAGCCAGCTGGCCGGGATCGCCAGAGGTCTCCCGGCGCTGGTACGTGCGGGCAAGCTGGGACGCCGCGCTGCCGGCGTGGGTTTCGACTGGCCCGATGTGGATGGCGTGATCGCCAAACTGCATGAGGAGTTGGCGGAGCTGGAATCGGATCTTGACGACGACCGGCGACTTGAAGACGAGATCGGTGACCTGATGTTCACCCTGGTCAACCTGTGTCGACATCGGGGACTCGATCCGGAGCGTGCCCTGGGTCGGAGCAACACCAGGTTCGAGCGTCGGTTCCGCGCGATGGAGAACGCCTTGGGTAGCAAGGGCCGGGCCCTGGCTGATGCCGGCGCCGATGAATTGGATCGCCTGTGGCGCGACGCAAAGCGCCTCGAACGCTAGCATCGCCGGTAGCACGGGCCGATATCCTGTATGTCTGAAATCGACACTCGCATCCGCGATCTGCAGGCGCTGGTCGATGACGCCATGTATACGGATCAGGCGCAGCTGCGGCGTCGTTTGAAAGGCGCGCGCAAGGGCCCAGCGTTAGCACTCGACAATCTCGAACGCGACATCCGCGCATCTGCCGGGCGCGCTCGTCTGCGCGCTCAGACCCTGCCGTCGATCGAATATGCGCTCGAACTGCCGGTCAGCGAACGACGCGAGGAAATCGCGGCGGCGATCGCCGGGCATCAGGTGCTGATCCTCTGCGGCGAGACCGGCTCTGGCAAGACCACGCAGCTGCCCAAGATCTGTCTGCAGGCGGGTCGCGGGATACGAGGTCTGGTCGGCCACACCCAGCCCCGCCGGATCGCGGCCCGGGCCACCGCCGCCCGGATCGCGACGG
>JBATKC010000397.1:0-4425 GCA_049669065.1 Gammaproteobacteria bacterium | reverse complement strand
CTCATCATGACCCGTTTCGTCTTTGTGACCGGCGGCGTGGTTTCATCCCTTGGCAAAGGGATCACCGCAGCCTCCCTCGGCGCTATTCTTGAAGCTCGTGGACTCAGGGTCAGCATGATCAAGCTGGATCCCTATATCAACGTGGATCCGGGCACCATGAGCCCGTTCCAGCACGGTGAGGTCTTTGTCACCGAAGACGGCGCGGAGACCGACCTGGATCTGGGCCACTACGAGCGCTTCGTGCGCACCAAGACCTCTCAGGACAGCAATTTCACCACCGGCCGGATTTACAGCAACGTGATCGGCATGGAGCGTCGTGGTGAATACCTCGGTGCGACGGTCCAGGTGATCCCGCATATCACAGACGAGATCAAACGGTGCGTGCACAAGGGTGCCGGCGATGCCGACGTGTGCATGGTGGAGATCGGCGGCACGGTCGGCGACATCGAGTCATTGCCGTTTATGGAGGCGATCCGCCAGATGGGCACGGAACTCGGTCGTGAGCGCGCGATGTTCGTGCATCTGACGCTGGTGCCCTATATCGCCACGTCCCAGGAGATCAAGACCAAGCCGACACAGCATTCGGTCAAGGAATTACGCTCGATCGGTATACAGCCGGACGTACTGGTGTGCCGGGTGGACAGGCCGCTGCCTGATGAACAACGGCGCAAGATAGCCCTGTTTACCAATGTCGAGGAGCGGGCGGTCATCGCGGCGGTAGACGTGGATGATCTGTACAAGATCCCGATGATGCTGACCGAGCAGGGTCTGGACGAGATTATCGTGAAAAAATTCGCCCTCGAGGTTCCGCCTGCTGATCTGAGCGAATGGCAGCGTGTGGTGGAGGTGCGACAGCACCCCGACGCCGAGGTCGACGTCGCCATGGTGGGCAAATATGTCGAGCTGAAGGATTCCTATATCTCGCTCAACGAAGCGCTCAAGCACGCCGGGATACAAAACCGGACCCAGGTCAATATCCACCACATCGACTCCGAGGAGATCGAGCGCAGCGGTACCGCATGTCTGGACCGGATGGACGCTATCCTGGTGCCCGGCGGGTTCGGTGAGCGCGGGATCGAGGGCAAGGTCCAGGCAGTCCGCTTCGCGCGCGAGCGCGATATCCCCTATCTGGGCATCTGTCTCGGACTGCAGGTCGCAGTGATCGAATTCGCCCGCGATAGCGCCGGTCTGGCCGAGGCCCACAGCACCGAGTTCAATCCGGACACGCCGCACCCTGTGATCGCGCTGATCACCGAGTGGCAGGACCGCAGCGGAGGCGTCCAGGCGCGCAGCGAGGAGTCGGATCTGGGCGGCACCATGCGTCTTGGTGGCCAGGAGTGTCGACTCAGCGCCGGCAGTCTTGCTGCGCAGAGCTACGGCACCGGGAGCGTCGTGGAGCGCCACCGGCATCGTTACGAGTTCAACAATAATTATCGTGAGGCCCTGGAGAAGGCCGGGCTGGTGTTCTCGGGCTGGTCGGTGGACGGGCTCGCCGAGGTGGTCGAGTTGCCCGATCATCCATGGTTTTTAGCCTGCCAGTTCCACCCCGAATTCACCTCGACGCCACGCGACGGTCATCCACTCTTTACCGGTTTCATCGGCGCGGCACGCGCGCACCGTGAAGCCTCGCTGCCGGAGGCGGCGCGCGCATGAATATTGCAGGCTTCGAAGTCGGGATCGACAAACCTCTGTTCCTCATCGCAGGGCCCTGCGTGATCGAAAGCCGGGCGCTGGCGATGGAGACAGCTGGAAGATTGAAGGAGATCGCGGCGCGGGTCGGCGTGCCGTTCATCTACAAGTCATCATTCGATAAAGCCAACCGGTCCTCGATCGGAAGCTTCCGCGGTCCCGGCGTCGATGAGGGCCTGGCGATCCTGGCCGCGGTCAAGAGCGAGCTTGGGGTGCCGGTACTGACCGATGTCCACGAGGATACGCCGCTGGCCGAGGTCGCCAGTGTAGTCGACGTCATGCAGACGCCCGCGTTTTTGTGCCGGCAGACCAATTTCATCGTCAACGTCGCCAGTCAGGGTATCCCGGTCAACATCAAGAAGGGCCAGTTCCTGTCGCCCTGGGAGATGGGTAACGTCGTCGACAAGGCGCGCTCGACCGGCAACGAATCGATCATGGTCTGCGAGCGCGGATTCACCTTCGGCTATAACAACCTGGTCTCGGACATGCGCGCGCTGGCGGTGATGCGCGACACCGGCGCCCCGGTGGTGTTTGACGCGACCCATTCGGTGCAGCTGCCGGGTGGCAAGGGCAGCGTCTCCGGAGGGCAGCGGGAATTCGTCCCGGTGCTGGCGCGGGCGGCGGTGGCGGCCGGCGTGGCGGGGCTGTTTATGGAGTCTCATCCGGATCCCGCGAGGGCGCTCAGCGACGGCCCCAACGCCTGGCCGATGGATCGAATGGAACAGCTGCTCGAGACCCTTTGTCTCCTCGACAGGACCGTCAAACAGCGGCCCTTCGAGGAGAGTCTGCTCGCGGACTGATACCAGACCGATTATTGCCGTGACGCCCCGGGTGACAGGCGCGTGGCGGTGCTGACACCACTGAAGGAGAGCATGGAGATGGCGAAGATCACGGAAGTACGCGGACGTGAGGTAATCGATTCCCGCGGCAACCCCACCGTGGAAGCCGACGTGATCCTGGATGATGGCTTCTTCGGCCGCGCGGCAGTGCCTTCGGGCGCCTCGACCGGTACCCGCGAGGCGGTGGAACTGCGTGACGGCGATGCCTCCCGCTATGGCGGGAAAGGCGTACGCAAGGCGGTCGGGCACGTGGTCGGCGAGATTCGCGATGCCGTTCTCGGGATGGATGCGCACGATCAGGCAGCGCTCGACCATCGCATGATCGAGCTCGACGGGACCGACAACAAGAGCCGTCTTGGTGCCAATGCGATCCTCGCCGTATCCCTGGCCGCCGCCAAGGCCGCTGCCGCGGCCTCGTCGAAATCACTGTTCCGCTGTCTCGGTGAGCCCGAGTTCGTGATGCCGGTGCCGATGATGAACATCATCAATGGCGGCGAACATGCTGACAATTCGGTGGATATCCAGGAATTCATGATTCTGCCTGTCGGTGCGCCGAGTTTTTCCGAAGCCCTGCGCTATGGCGCGGAGGTGTTCCATACCCTGGCCAAGGTGCTATCGGAACGCGGCATGGCCACATCGGTCGGCGATGAGGGCGGATTCGCGCCCAACCTGGACTCCAACGAGGCCGCGCTGCAGGTGATCCTCGAGGCCATCGACCGCGCCGGTTACAAGGCCGGCGAGGACATCTGCCTGGGCATGGATGTGGCCAGTTCAGAGTTCTATCGCGATGGTGTCTACGATCTGGCCTCTGAACACCGGCAGTTCGATGCGGCCGGTTTCTCCGGCTATCTGGAGGATCTGGTCGGGCGTTACCCTATTGTCTCGATCGAGGACGGCATGGCCGAGAACGATTGGGACGGTTGGCGTCTGCACAGCGAGCGCCTGCGGGACCGGATCCAGCTGGTCGGCGACGATCTGTTCGTCACCAATACCCGCATATTCGCTGAGGGCATCGAGCAGAAGATCGGCAATTCGATACTGATCAAGGTCAACCAGATCGGCACCCTGACCGAAACCCTGGCAGCCATCCGCATGGCGCATGACGCCGGCTACAGCGCGGTCGTCTCGCATCGATCGGGCGAAACCGAGGACGCGACGATCGCCGATATCGCTGTCGGTACCACCGCGACCCAGATCAAGACCGGTTCAATGTCCCGCTCGGATCGCATCGCAAAGTACAACCAGCTGTTACGGATCGAGGAGGAGCTCGGTGACGCGGCGCGCTATCCCGGCCGCCACGCGTTCCCCATCAGCGTCTGAGTGTCGATGTCCGGCGTCGAATTGCGGCTGCATGATCGGGCCGGCGTGACACAGCCATGCGTCTGATACTGCTGTTGCTCGGGGTGCTGGTGCTGCTGCTGCAATACCGGCTATGGGTGTCAGAAGACGGCTATCGATCCGTCTGGAGCCTGCAGGAGGCGGTGTCCATGCAGCGCGAGGAAAACACCGAACTGAGCGAGCGTAACGCGCGCCTCGAGGCCGAAGTGCTCGATCTGAAAGAGGGCCTCGAGGCGGTGGAGGAGATCGCGCGCTCCGATCTTGGCATGATCGGCGCCGACGAGACGCTGTATCAGATCGCGGCGCCGGAACAGGATGCTGCGGCCGACCAGCCATGAGCGAGCCGCGGCTGTGGGCAGTAATCCCGGCGGCCGGGCGTGGTGACCGATTCGGCGCGGGCCGGCCAAAGCAATACGCGGTATTGCGTGGGCGCGCGTTAATCGAATGGTCACTGGCGCCGTTCCTGGCGCGGGCGGATCTCGCCGGTATTGTGATTGCGCTGGCCGCCGATGATCGGGACTGGCCGCGCTGCCGCCCGTCCGATGCCAGAGTATTGGAG
>JBATKC010000396.1:0-4135 GCA_049669065.1 Gammaproteobacteria bacterium | reverse complement strand
GGTGCGCCCTGGCGGGAGGCGGGGGAGCGGGCGGCGCCAGAAGCGGAGTTGCACAGACGTTACCTGGCCATGGCGAGCCTGCTCCCGCCGGCCGCAGAGATGGCGGACACGGCGTTGCGGTTCGCGGCCTATGCGCCGGGCGTGACCTGCGTCCTTGTCGGAGGCACGAGCATCGAGCATCTTGCAGGCAATGTCGCCGCAGTGGAGCGGGGTCCGCTGGACGATTCGACGCTGGCGCGGATCGATGAGGCCTGGGCGCGTTGCGGCACCGGCTGGGACAGTGTGATCTGATCATGAGCAGCGACGAACTGCATATGCTCCCGGGATCCCCGGCGCCGCTGGGTGCCAATCTGGTCGCGGGCGGTGTCAACTTTGCCCTGTATTCGTCTGCCGCCGAAGCCGTGGAACTGTGCCTGTTTGATAGTGGTGGCACCGAGACCGCGCGGGTGGCACTGCGCGAGCGATCCGGCGAAGTCTGGCACGGCTTCGTCCCCGGTATCCGTGCCGGTCAGCATTATGGCTATCGGGTGCATGGGCGCTATGCGCCGCATCATGGTCACCGCTTTAACGAGCACAAGCTGCTGATCGATCCCTACGCCCGGCGCATCACCGATAATTTTGAATGGCGGCCGGAGATCTTTGCCTACACCCCAGAGGAAGGACACGCATGGCAGAAGGACCCCAGGGACAGCGCGCCATGGGTACCACGTTCGGTCGTTGTCGACCGTCGGTTTGACTGGCACGGCGTCTCCAGGCCCGCCGTGCCCTGGAACCGCAGCGTCATCTACGAACTGCATGTCAAAGGGTTTACCCGTCTGCATCCGGACGTGCCCGAGGCCCTTCGTGGGACCTATCTGGGTCTCGCGCAGCCCGCGGTGCTGGATTATCTGAAAACGCTTGGAGTGACTGCGGTAGAGCTGATGCCTTGCCAGGCGTTCTTGAGCGAGAGCCGCCTGCTGGAACTGGGGCTCAGTAACTACTGGGGATATAACCCGATCGCCCTGTTCGCGCCGCACACCGGATTCGCGCTGGAGGATCCGGTCGACGAATTCCGGCAGATGGTCCGCGCGCTGCATCGGGCCGATATAGAAGTGATCCTGGACGTGGTGTTCAACCACACCGCCGAGGGTGGTTCAGGCGGGCCGATGTTGAGCTTCCGCGGCATCGACAATCACGCCTACTACCTGCTCGATCCCGGCGATCTCAGTACCTATGTCAATTTCAGCGGTTGCGGCAACACGCTGGATGTATCGACGCCGGCAACGCTGCGCTTGGTCACCGATTGTCTGCGTTATTGGGTGAGCGAAATGCATGTAGATGGTTTCCGATTTGACCTGGCGCCCAGCCTCGCGCGGCGGGGTGCGGTGTTCGAGCGGGACGGCGCGTTTTTTGCCGCGCTCTACCAGGACCCAGTGCTGAGCCAGGTCAAGTTGATCGCTGAACCCTGGGACGTGGGACCCGCCGGCTATCGTCTCGGCCACTTCCCGCCACCGTGGGCAGAGTGGAATGATCGCTACCGGGAAACGGTGCGCCAGTTCTGGCGCGGCGATCCGGGGAAGATCGCGGAATTCGCCGAGCGGGTCGCCGGCTCGAGCGATTTCTTCCGTACGCCCGGGCGCCAACCCGTGGCCAGCGTCAACTATGTTGCCTGTCATGACGGCTTCACCCTGGCCGATGTTGTCAGCTACAACCATAAACATAACGAGGCCAACGGCGAGTCAAACCATGACGGGTCCAACCACGGCTCGAACTGGAATTCCGGCCAGGAAGGACCGACCCGGATCCCCCGGATCCAGCGGATGAGACGGCAACAGATCCGCAATATGCTGGCAACGCTGATGCTCTCCCAGGGGGTGCCCATGTTGCAGGCCGGGGATGAATTCGGCAGGACGCAAGCCGGCAACAACAACGCCTATTGTCAGGACAACGAGATATCCTGGTTGGATTGGGGCCTGTCGGATCAGGATCTCGCGATGAGCGAGTTCGTGCGCCGTCTGATCCGGCTGCGGCTGGAGCATCCGGTATTTCGCCGCGAGAGCTTCCTCGACGGGGTCGCGCATCCGGAGTCGGCCCTGAAAGACGTCACCTGGCTGCGTGAGGACGGCAGCGAGATGACCGAGCCGGACTGGCGCCAGATATCGCGCCAGGCGCTCGGTGTGCTGCTGGATCGCACCGGGGTCGACCTGAGCCGCCGCCGACAACACGAGCGCGGCCCGGGTGACAGCTTTCTGATGTTGCTGAACGCTGGCGACGAGGCGTTGGAATTCGTCGTCCCGGCGCCGATCACCAGTGAGATCTGGGAGGTGGTTTTCGATACCCGGGAAGAGGGCGCGACCGTGCCGGCCCACAGCTTCCGGGCCGGCAATAGCTACGCGCTCGCGGCTCGATCCATGGCGCTGCTGGCGGATCGTGGCTGACGGCGGCGGACGCCTTCCCCCGCAGGCAGGCCGAATGGGTACGGGAAAACCGAAGTACCTCGATGATCCGAATGCCGTTATCCTCGGCCAATCGCCGGGTTGGGCGCGTTTCCTGTGGGCGCGTTCAAATTATGGCGCGGTCGCCGGGCGGAGCGCGGCGATCAACAGAAACTAGAAGAAAAGCGGTGACCGGCATGGGCCCAGACCAGGCCGCCAGATCACCCCAGGAGGAGGGTCCTTGCTGAGACGGATAACTTCCGCAGTTTTGGCGGGCGGACTTTCACCGGTCCGATCTTCAGCGCAGACAGACCCGGTTTTTGACGGTTTGACGGTTTTTCCATGTACGACGCGTGATCGAGCCGGGGATTACGTTCCCGGCCGGCTCGCCGTTCGGAGATAACAATGACACCTGCATCCAGCCTGAAGCAGTTCGGCATCCTCATTGCGACGGCCTCCCTGGTTTTGGCGGCCTGTAGTCCGAGTACGGATGGCGGCAGCGGGCCCGCGGTCGTTCAGCAGCAGCCGGTCACGACGACCACCGGCTTCGACTTTGTCCAGCTGGGCACCTTTAGCGTTGGACAATCGCCGACCAATGCGGTGTTCTCCGGCGGTGTCGCCACCGGCAACCAGTGGGTGATCAAGGACGGCGAGACCGGCGTGGTCACGTTCTCGACGCCGACACGTAACACCAGTTTCACGGTCGAGGGTCTGGCCCCGGCCGCCAGCGCGGCGCTGTTCGCCAAGGCCGGTCTGCCACGCACCTTGTCCAAGACGACCTGTGGTCTGACCGACCAGGGCAATGACAACAGCGACGCGCTGGGTCAGAACATGTTTATGCGCGGCGGTTTTAACGATTGGGGCAACCCGTCGCCGACGGACGAATTCCTGTTTATCAATTTCGGCGAGAATATCTACCAGGCCGAGTTCACGATGGCCGCCGGCGAGTACAACTACAAGGTCGGCTCGGCCGGATGGGAGGTCGAGCGTGCGACCGTACCCGATGACGTGCTTGAAGTCGGCGACTCTCAGGGTCTGGTGGATCCGGGCCCAGGCGGACCCGAGGGCGTGCTCAACGTACCCGCGGATGGCTGTTTCAACTTCACCATCGATTTCAGCGATGCCGAAAACCCGGTGATGACCTTTACCGAAGTGGTCCTTGATGGCGACGACGGCGGCGGTGGCGGCGGTCAGGAGACCTGCGGCGTCACCGACCAGGGCAATGACAACAGCGACGCGCTGGGTCAGAACATGTTTATGCGCGGCGGTTTTAACGATTGGGGCAACCCGTCACCGACCGACGAATTCCTGTTTGTCAATTTCGGCGGCAATATCTACGAAGCGCAGTTCGAGATGGCCGCGGGTGAATATAACTATAAGGTCGGTTCGGCCGGCTGGGAGGTCGAGCGAGCAACCGTGCCCGACGACGTGCTTGAGGTCGGTGATACGCAGGGCCTGGTAGACCCCGGCCCCGGCGGCCCTGAGGGCGTGTTGATTGTGCCCGAAGATGGTTGTTTCAACTTCACCATCGATTTCAGCGACGTCGAGAATGCGACGATAACCATGACCCAGGTGGATCTGGGCGGTGGCGGACCGCCCGGAGGGGGCAAGGAAGAATGCGGCCTGGCCGACCAGGGCAACGACAACGCAGAAGCCTTCGGCAACGAGATGTTTATGCGAGGTAGCTTCAACGACTGGGGCAACCCGTCACCGACCAGCGA
>JBATKC010000395.1:0-3338 GCA_049669065.1 Gammaproteobacteria bacterium | reverse complement strand
GCAGCCTTTTGCTCGCCGATCGCCTTATCCAGATCACTTTGACTCAGGGCATCCGCCTCGGCCAGCGGCCGGGTCCGGTTGAGGTTTGCGTTTGCAGTCCACAGCCGGGCCTTCTGCGCCTCCAGCTAACCCTTCGCTGCATCAACTTCGGAGAGAAACGGCTTGCGGTCCATCTGGAACATCACGTCCCCTTCCTGCAGGAGACTGCCTTCCACGTAAGCGATCTTCTCGAGAAAGCCGGAAACACGGGCGACCACCGCGACTTCACGTGAGCTCTCGGTCTGCGCTACGCGCTTGACGACGTAGGGCACGGTCTTCTTCTGGACGGTGACCACTTCGACCTGTGGCACGGGCGGCGGCGGCGGCTCGGGTTTGCTGCAGGCCGCCATCATGGCCACCAGCATGATCGACAGGACCCTCGCCGCCAGCTTGGCGACGGGGTTGGTTTGCGTGCTGGGAGCTGACATCGTATGCCCGTGTAGTCTGTTCGCGCCGACCTCTGAGTATAAACTTGTTGCCGACGATGGTGCATCGGAGTTTTCCGCAGCGGCGACACCGGATCTGACAGAGGGCGCAGCATCCTGCGCTTGCGACGGCAAGGCGCCTGACACTTGCATGCTCGCCCGGATGTGCAGATGCCCGACGCGTGGCGCATCGAATATGGTTAAGCCGAGGATCTGGTCGACGCCCGCTGGTGGCCAGGAATTTGGCAACCCGGTACCCGACCAGCTGATCGAGACGGCGCTGCCAGTTTGCGCACCGGAAGCGTCCGCAAAGGTAAGAGGACAGCCGGAGCGGCTATGCACCCGGCGCGGTCTACCGTCAGGGCGGCGATTGATGCAAAGACAACAGAACGAAATCGCGCCAGCAGGGCGTCCGGTGCGCGTGTGAGCTGTTCCCAGGCCGCTATCCGCCCCCTATGACGAGCTGGCCGCCACATTTTCTGGACCTGGGTTCACGGCCCTGAAAGAATGCGGGGCCAAAAGTGGGCCGCACACTTGCGGGTCCTACAGGGAGATCGGATACATCATCACGTCGCTGGCGATTGCTGCTGCAGGTCTCGTGCTGCTCTATGCCGGCGGTGATTGGGTGGTCCGTGGCGCCGCTTCGCTCGCGCTGCGTCTCGGCTTATCGCCGCTGGCCGTGGGTCTCACGGTAGTCTCCATGGGCACCAGCGCGCCGGAGCTGGTGGTCTCGCTGAATGCGGCGCTCAGCGGTGCCAACGATATCGCTGTTGGCAATGTGGTGGGCTCGAATATCGCCAATCTGGGTCTGATCCTCGGCGCAACCGCGATGCTGCGCGGCGCACCGATCCATGCAACGATGGTCAGATTCGACGGGCCGCTGGTGCTGCTGATCTCGCTGCTGATGCTGTCGATGCTCCATGACGGCGTCGTCTCCCGGCTCGAGGGATTGAGCTTTTTGTTCGGACTGGTCACCTATATCGTGGTCACGCTCTCGCTGGGCACCCACGAGACTCAGAGAATCCAGCGGGAGTTCACCGCGGACGTGCCCCAGCAAATCGCATCGTTGAGAGCGAGCCTGCTACGGGTGGCTGTCGGCGTTGTCGCTCTCACATTTGGTGGACACCTGCTGGTCGGCTCAGCCGTGACGATGGCGACGTCACTCGGCATCTCTCAGGCGGTGATCGGCATCACGCTGGTCGCGGTGGGCACCAGTCTGCCGGAGATGGCCACCTCGCTGGTCGCCGCGTTACGAGGGCAGCCGGACATGGCCGTGGGCAATCTGGTCGGCAGCAATATTTTCAACATGCTCGGCATCCTGGGCACCACCTCGCTGGTCCATCCACTGGTCCGGGGCGATATCGGCTGGGACAGCCTTTGGATCATGGCCGCATTCGCCGCGCTGCTGGTGCCGATGATGTACACCGGTCTGCGTCTTTCTCGCGCCGAGGGCGCGCTGCTTTTTGCCGGCTACTGGGCGTATATCGCATGGTTGTTTATCGCTTAGCCATCGGATCCCGCTGCGCGAGCGCAGACCCTGGGGCGCATTGTTGACCCAGTTACTGGTAGACCTTGATGCGCTCTCGCTGCCGCTCTTTGGATAGCTTGCCGGAGCGCTCGTATTCGTCGATATGGAACACGAACTCGTGGCAGGCGACGGATTCAACCGGCATACCATTACGCCGGCGCGGCTCGAAACGCCACTGACGGATCGCCGACAATGCCGGCTTCTGGAAAAAGTTGCCTCGGACGCTGTCCACCACCTCGACGTTGCTGACGCCGCCGTCGCGTCCGATCAGGAACACCAGTGATACGACGCCTTCCTTGCGGCGGTCCAGCGCCTGCAGCGGATAGTCCGGCTCTACCCGCCTGAGCACCACAAAATTTCGGCTCTCCCATTGCTCGAACTTTGCCGCCTTTTGATCTTCCCAATATTGCTCCAGCGTCTTTTTCTCCAGCGGGACCTGCGGCTGTGGCGTCCCGTCCACCACCAGCGGCAGGATATCGATCGTCGGATCGCCATCATGGTCGAACACAAAGGTCTGTTCGGCATATTGTTGGCTGGTGCCGCACAAGGGCAGACGCGCTGGCGAGAATGCCCAATATTCCAGCGTCTCGGCCGCTTCTTTGCCAAAACCTGCGCGCTTCGGGAACTCCTCGACGATGCGGATGTTCTCGGCGCGGCCATAGCGGTTGATATCGAAACCGATGGTGGCTTTGCCATCGGTTTTTTTGCGCAGCGCCGACTTCGGATAACGCGGCATCACCGCGAGGCTGGGATGCGCGTCAGCAAATCCGCCAGCGTCGTCAGCGATGGATGGCGACGGTGACGTCGCCTGCGCCGCCTGCGCCTCGCTCTCTGCCGGCGGCACGGTTTCCGCCCAGCAGTAGGGGCCCGCCATCAGCGTGCAAACCAGGCCTGCCCACCCGCATATTGTCTTGATCATGGTGCAGCTCCCGGTTTTGCTGGCGCCGGACGCGGTCAATTTATCGGCCGAAGATATCCACCGATGATACAGACACTGGCAAATCGCCGGCAAAACTTGGACAATCGGCGACCGGATCAGCCATGATGCTTTCGGTCCGAGCACGATATCTTCCAGGGAGACGGCTATCAAACACGCGAAACGAGTCGGCATCAGTCTGTTGCTGACGCTGGCGGCTACCCATGTCACGGCGCAGGAGACTGCACTCCCGCCGCTGCCACCGGTCACGACTGAGGCCAGCGGCGAGTACCTGCCAGGCAAGATCATCTGGGCCGATCTGTTCTCCAGCAACGTGGAGACTTCGCGGAATTTCTACCAGCAGCTGTTCGGCTGGGAATGGCGCGAGATCAAACCCCAACCCGAAGGCTACGGCATGTTCTATCTGGAC
>JBATKC010000394.1:0-4284 GCA_049669065.1 Gammaproteobacteria bacterium | reverse complement strand
GTACTGACCACGGCGATCCGTCTGCGCGGAGAGAGCGGTGCCCGGCGGGTCGCGCTGGCGGGCGGCGTGTTTCAAAATCGCCTGCTGAGCGATACCACCATCGCGCGTCTGCGCGAGCATGATTTCGAGGTCGCGCTGGATACGACATTGCCGGTCAATGACGGCGGTCTGTGCGCAGGACAGATTATCGAGTTTGCGGCGCGGCAACAGAGACCGGGACAAACCGGAGCCGCCTGAGCCGGCGGCTGACACAACAGGGAGAACGGCATGCAGGACACCCACATCGGGCTCGCCCATGGGAACGGCGGGCGCTATATGCACGAGCTGATCGAGGAGGTGTTCGGCCGTTCCCTCGCCAATCCGGACCTGGATACGAGCTCGGATGCAGCCGTGTTGCCGCTATTGCCGCAAGGCTCGATCCTGATGTCCACCGACGGCTTTACCGTCAAGCCGCTGGAATTCCCGGGTGGCAACATCGGTTCGCTGGCCGCGCATGGCACGATCAATGATCTCGGCGTGTCCGGTGCCGACCCGCTGTATTTCTCGCTCAACTGCTTTATCGAGGAAGGGCTGGAGATGGCTCTGCTGGAGCGGGTGATCCGCGCGCTCAGCGAAGCCACCGCGGAAGCCGGTGTGCGCGTGGTCGCCGGCGACACCAAGGTGCTGCCAAGAGGCGAAGGTGGCGGTATCTATCTGGCGACCACGGGCGTCGGCGTGCGGCCAGCGGATGTCCGCCTCGGCATGGAGCGGGTGCGTGAAGGCGACCGACTGCTGGTCAGTGGCCCGGTCGGCGACCACGGTATCGCGGTGATGCTGGCGCGGGAACAGTTTGGGCTGCGCGGCGATCTGATGTCCGACGCGGCCAGCGTGTTGCCGCTGACGCGTTGTGCGCGGGTGATGGACGGGGTGCGATTTATGCGCGACCCGACGCGCGGCGGCGTGGCCACCGTCGCCCACGAGATCCACCGCGCTTGCGGTCTCCAGGTGCGGCTGTCCGGACCGGATATCCCGGTGCGAGACCCGGTCCGTTCGGTGTGCGAGATGCTCGGCTACGACCCCTATTATCTGGCCTGCGAGGGACGGGTCGTGGCGGTGGTCGCGCCGGATGTGGCGGGTAGCTTGCTGACCGCCTGGCAGGCACTGCCCGAAGGTCGTGATGCCGCCATCATCGGCGAGCTGGTCAGCGGACGCCGGGCCGTGGTCATGTCGACGGAGATCGGGGGCGAGCGGATCCTGGAGGAGCTGGAGGAAGATCCGCTGCCGCGGATCTGTTGAGGGTCTGCCTGGCGGAGCCGCTAGCCTTCCAGCAGCTTGGCCATCTTCTCCAGCAGGCCGCTGAAATTGATCGGCTTGGTGTCGTAGTCGTCGCAGCCGGCAGCCAGGGTCTTCTCGCGATCGCCCTCCATCGCGTGGGCGGTCAGTGCCAGGATCGGGATGCCGGCGGTTTGAGGATCGCCCTTTATGCGGCCCGCGGCTTCCCAACCGTCCATCACCGGCAGGCTCATATCCAGCAGGATAATGTCGGGAGATTCAGAACTCGCCATATCGACGCCAGCCTGGCCGTCCACGGCGATCAACACTTCAAAGCCCTTGCGGGTCAGTCGGCGGGACAGCATGTCCCGGTTCATCTCGTTGTCCTCAACGAGGAGCACTTTGGTCATCTTCAACTCCGAATCGCAATCGTTCCAGCCGGCCCGGACGGGATTCTATCGCGATTTTGCCGCCCGGCCGCATTGTCCGGCGGATTATTTACTCATAGCGTTGCTGCGCGATGACCACGACATGGTCGGTCGCCGCAAGCAACAGCTCCGTATCTCGGCCCGGATTGAGACGCATGCCATCAGTCTGGACGCCCAGCGCGATCTCGCTGAATTGCTGGCAGGCTGCCGCGATCTCGCCAAAACGGACTGGCTGGTCCGCGCCGATGTAGCGCGTCGCCGGCTGTAGCCTGCATTCGATGCCGCCAGCGCTGAGGAGTTCCCGGAAGATCGCGTCCAGCACCGGCTGTCTCGAGATATGCGCCAGATGCAGACTGACCAGCTCAGGGCTGACCAGCACATCACCGGCGACCGTCTCACTGAGCAACGGCGCGTTGCCTGCCTCGTAGAGCTCGACCACGACCGGTGGCAGGTCGATGCCGCGGCCCATGTCGGTCAGCAGCAGCAGGCTGATGATAGTGCGCGCGTCCGGATCGCCGCGGCCGAAAGACTCGTCGGCCAGGATCACCAGCGCGTCATAGCTCGCGACATCAAGCGCCTCGAGCTGCGGCCGGTTGACCGGGTTGCCGCGGCGATAATCGATACGCAGGTTACTCAGACCGTCCGGCAGACTTTCGGCCAGCATCGCGTCAGCCGCCTCAGCGGAGTGATTGGCGACGATCGTGGCCACCGCGTCACCGCTGGCGTGTCTGTCCATCTCGCTGAGGATCTCGTCCAGGTTTTCGTTCCAGCCAAGAACCAGGAGCCGCCTCAGACGAGGCGTATGTTTGCGACCGTCGCCGCCAAACTCGCTCGATGTCGGCGGTTTGTCAGGCGCAAGCCTGAAATCCGCGCCCCGCGCCACAAAGATCAGGGAATCGTCTTCGGCGATATCGTAATCGGCCCCGGGATTCAGTGCGGCCGCGGTCCGGCCGCTGTTGGCATCCCGCCAGCTGACGCCGATCGGCACCGCCTGCGGGAACCAGTGCGCCAGTTCGCCAAAGGTCTTTCCGACTGCTTCCGGCACTTTACGCACATAGATCGAATTGCCCGTGTCAGCGAAAATTTCCGTATAAACCCGCGAGATCCCGGGCTGGCGCGCGGACTGGGTGATGGCTTTGCTGATGATCTCGCTGGCTGACACCAACGGCACCGAGCCCGCCGCTGCGATACTGGCTATCGGCACATTCCGCTTCTGACCGATCTCGGCCACCATCCGAGGCCGCGGCCCGGACCAACCGTCATAGCCGCGCAACAACATCAGCGTCTTGATGGTTTCGATGTCCGTATCGGCGCCGTCGGGCCCGGGCTCCGGCGTCAGGCTGATCACGCAGGAGGCCGCCTGCAGACCGACCCGCTCAAGCTCTGCAAGACTGCTGGCCGAGCCGCTGCGCAGCACCAGGTCGAGTCCTGCCCATTGCTTGCGTCGCCTGCCCAGGCCCTCCTCCATCGCCTCGATATCTCGCGGCGCGAACAGCACCACCGCCTCGCGGCGGCCCGAGTTGGCGATGCACTGCAGGATAGGGATCACCTTCCTGCTCCATCCCAGCAACAGCGTGTGTCCTTGCTCGATGACCGGTGTATTGCCGCGACGCAGGCCCTCGACCCGATGCTGCACCGACGTGGTGATAAACGCGATGAGCACACCGAGCAGGGCGAGGCCGGTGATCGAGAGCAGGAACGAGATAAACAGCACCGGCCACGGTGCGCCGTAGTTCTCGGCGAAGGCGCCGGGGTCGATGACGTGTTTCAGCGACCACCAGGCGGCGTCCAACACACCCCCATCGATGGCGTTGTCGATGCCCTCGGCCTGGAGCGCCTCGGTCGAAAACAGACCGACAAACCAGGCATTGATGCCTAGCAGCACGACGATGGTCGCACACAGCACCAGGACCGCGTATTGCACCGCAGAACTGCGGCCGAGCAGTCGGTTAAGACGGTAGTGGAGGATTTCGCGAACGCTGCGCAAGCATGCCGCTCCGGCAGTCGATGAGATTCAATCCTGCCAGCCCAGGAACAAAAATGCGATGCGCTGCGTGGCCGCCGCGGCAGCGGCGGTCCTAGTGCAGGGACTTCGGTGATGGCGACTCGGGCAGATCTTCGAACAGCGCCCGGTCGATTACCTGCAGCAATACCTCCGGATCGTGGACGCCGCTGATGGCCAGACGGCCATTGACGATCAGGCTGGGCACACCGGTGAGACCGGCGCTGCGCACCCGCGCTTCGCGCGAACGCACCAGAGTGCGATTCTTGTCACCGACCAGATAGGTTTCGGCCGCCACGGAATCCAGACCGATTTCAGCAGCCAGATCGGTCAACACCTCGATCCGGCCGATATCGCGACCCTGTTCAAAAAATCCGCGGAACAAGGTGTCGGCCATCTGGTCACCCCGGTCCTCTGATTCGGCGAGCAGGATCAGACGATGCGCGTTCATGGTATTGGGCACCAGATCGAGCTGATCGAACTTGAAGCGGATGCCCTCTTCCTCGCCGACCGCGGCCACCTCGCCCAGCGCCGAGCGGCCCGCTTCAGAGCTGCCGAATGCCTCCGCCAGATAGCGATCCACGTCCATGCCGTCGGCCGGCA
>JBATKC010000393.1:0-7025 GCA_049669065.1 Gammaproteobacteria bacterium | reverse complement strand
ATAGTGGACGCCGCGAAACTGTTGTTGGCGAGATCGGTATCGCCATCAGCGACGACGGTGGCCGTCCAGGTCACCGTGCCGCTCGGGTTATCCGCGAGCCAGTCAAACGAGTTTCGCTCGCTTTCGCCCGGAGCCATCGGGCCAAACTCGAAGGTCTGGGTCTCGATGACTACATCGTCGAGCGTGCCCACGATCTCCAGCATGCCGGAGGCGATGTCCGGGCCAAAGTTCGCGATCGTGGTGCGGATCTTGCGTGTGTCGCCGAAGCGCACCTTTGACGGCACCTTGAACTCCGTGATCGCCATGTCGAACTCGGTATCCGGCGGCTCGACGCCACCGCCCTCGCCCTCATAGACGATCTCCAGACGGGCGTTGAAGATCGACGTTGGTTTCTTATCACCTTTGATGTAGACAGCGAGGTCGAAGTCCGCGGTCAGCGGCAGACCGTTGATGGAGATACCGTTCTCTGCGTCGGGAACGCCGGCCGGGTCCAGGTTTTGCAGGTTGGCCGCAGAGTCGATCCAGCCACGGCTGGTCAGCAACGGTGAGACCGGTATGTCGTCGGTAGGATTCCAGTCCAGCAGATTGATCGTGGTCACCGTGGGCTCGCCCACTTCGTACTTGATGTTCTCGGATGTGAACGGGACCGGGCTGCACTCGATCGCCGGGATTTCCAGACCGGGGATATCCTGTCCGAACTTGTTGGCTTTGAGCCTCCAGCGCGGACCAATACCGGACACCGGATCGGGCTCGAAGGGATCACGATGGATGGTCGTATACCAGGCATTGGTGAGGCCCTGTTGCAGGTCCGCGGAATAGAACGGATCAGCAGTTGCGCCGACGCCTCGAACCGGCGTCTGGAAATAGGTGCCCGAGGGGATGGCGTCGCCGTCACCCTCGAAACAATCCCGGGTCGAGGCACGAAAATCGCCCACCTGCACATAGTCCGGCAGGCGACCGGTCGCGCCCTCGTTTTCCATGTCTTCCGGGCGCAATTGGTCATTCGGATTGTTGGTGATCAGATGCTCGACGATCAGCTTCGCCGAGAGCACCGGATAATCCGTGTCTGGATTGTCCTTCCACTCCTGGGGAAGATCCATCTTCGCATAGATACGGACATCGTTCGGTCGCTTGACCAGATTGCCAAAGCGATACAGGGCCTTGCCATCGTCCTTGAACGTCAGTCCGTAGTCAGGACCGATCGCGATGTCATCCCGAACCGTGGACTCGTTGGCCTCCAGTATTTCGCCGGCGGCGAGCGGAACCGTCGGCGCGCCGTCTACCACTTTGTACAGCGTGTTATCGAGCATCCCCTCGGCACAGGTGCCGATCACCTCGTCGGTTTCCGGATCGACCAGATCACCGGGGACACCGGTGTCACGATCTGAATACAAATACGGGATCGTCTCGTAACAGGTCTTTACATGCTCCAGCACCGAATAGTGCTCGGTGGAGCACTTGATGCTGGTGCCGCCGAGACCGGCACACCAGGTACCCATATTGGACGGGACTTTAAAGGTGTCGGTCGATACGTTGGAGATCCGCAGCCCGACGAGCTGGTTGTTCTCAAAAATATCGCCAACCCAGCCTTCGAGATAGTCATCATCGCGAGTTTTTTGCGCAGCGCCGACAAAGTCGCTGACATAAAAACCGAACTCCGAATCAACCGGATAAAGCATGATGCCGGTTTTATCGGGCGTTGGCACCGGGCCGCCAATCGGGCATGGGACGCCTAATCCACAGATGATGTCGGGCGTGTCAGCGTAGGTAGAGCCGTCGAAACCGCCCTGGACGTCCTGGATCGAGAAGGTGTGGGTCACCGCATGGGTGACCGGATCCGCCAGCGCCGGGGGTGCGGCGGTGGCGAGCGCTATGGCGGCCGCGAGGCCCAAACCCAGCGCGGGCATCTTGTCGTTGTGTCTTAACATGGCTTGCTCCCAACATTGGTGCATGAATGGCCAACCGGCTCCCGCGACTCGCCAACGTCATCCGCGGATATGGCGCCAGGCGCGCGTCGAATGCGGCGACAAATGAACGGCGGTGGTCGGGATGGCGGGAGAGGATGGATCCCGTTGTCACAGGATCGGGAGCGGCGATGGCACACAGACTGTTCTCCGCGATATGTGGCCCAGGCACATCGCGTGATTGCGGTAGTTTCCGCCCTCTGTGGAACGAACCCACCTTCATCTCAGTCTTCGCCATGCCATACTCCCGGGCGCAACGAGATACGGCTAAACTAGCCTCTACTTATGAATGCGCCTATCAGGATGATTCCTATCAGGAATTCACCTATGGGGTAGATTACTGACGCCCGCACACCCGTCGTGCCGGCAGGCGGCGAGCGACGCAGTTGTCCAGATGTCCAGATGAATTAGGCCAGTAAATCCTGACGCTGGCTCATGTCGTGACGCCGGGGCCATCTCCGGCGGCTCATCCGCTCAAACTTGCGGGGCCCGATTGAGCCCTGAGGCACCATCGGGCCCATGGGCGAGCTGATGCTCGACAAACTCGCACTCAATTCCGGCTGCTGGCGAGAACTCGGAGACAGTTGACCAGTTTCCACGTTGAGCTCTGCGCCATACATTCAATTCCACTTGATGCAAGCTGGGCAATTGTCTGTCGATAACAAAGGGCTCACCAGGCATTGTTGCAGGCAGCGAGCGCGCTATGATTGCCGCATGATTGGACGGCGGGTCATCGTATTCCTGGTTGCTCTCGTCACGCTCGCAGCGTGTTCCAGGCCCGTACGGGACGAGATCGACCTGATGCCCGCCCCCGACGTATTCGGGGATGGCATGCTGGACCCGTTACCGGAGGCGGATCCGGAGACAGAGCTTCCATACAACACGGTGCTCTACGCCACCGACCGGGAACCCAGCCAGCCGGAGGACAGCGAGAAGTACTACCTCAACGAGCGCGGGCAGATCCTGCGTTTGGGCGTGGCAAATGTATTACTGCATGAGCCGGATGTGGAATGGTCCGAGGCGCGGGAGATCTCGCTGGTCAAAAATCGTTCCGAGAAATTCCCGCTGCGAATTACCGATGTCGAGGAATACGGCATTCTCGAGACCACCATCCCCGGCTTTGCCCAGCGCGAGGATTATGGCGAAGACCTGCTGGATGGCGACGAAGAGTTTGCCGCGGCGGTCAACCTGCAACTCGCCCGCTCCGAACGCAAGGACATCGTGATCTATGTGCACGGCTATAAAGTCGTGTTCGAGAATCCGGTGCTGGTGGCCACCGAGCTGTGGCATTTTCTGGGTTACGACGGCGTGATGATCGGCTACTCCTGGCCGTCAACGCCCAGCGTCTGGGCCTACATCCGCGACAGCGATACCAGCCACGGCTATGCCCGCCATTTCCGCAAGTTCCTCGAGTACCTGGCCGAGAATACCGACGCCGAGGCCATCCACGTCATCGCCTACAGCAACGGCACGCGCATGGTGGCCGGCGCCTACGAGCAGCTGGCGCTGATGTATCACGACGAGAGCCGCGAACAGATACAGCAGAAACTGCGTCTGGGTCAGCTCATTTTGACCGGCAGCGATCTCGACCAGGAAGTATTCGCCACCTACGTCGCCGACGGCGCGCTCAGAGTGCCGCGGCATGTGAGCGTGTACGTCTCGGACAAGGACAAAGCGCTCGGCTTTGCGCGCTGGCTGACGCGACGCCCGCGGCTCGGTCAGATGCTCGATGACGAGTCGATGACGCCGAAGATCCGCCGTCTGTTTGCCGAGCACACCGATTATCTCAGCCTGATCGACGTATCTGACGCAGAGGGTTCCGACACCGGCAACGGTCATGCCTATTTCCGCGACAGCCCCTGGGCCAGCAGCGATATCCTGGTGTCTCTGATGTTCGGTCTCTCGCCGCAGCAGCGAGGGCTGGTCCGCAACCCCGATATGCCGGTCTGGGGCTTCCCGCCGGACTACATCGATCGACTGTGGGCTAAACTGGCTAAGATCGATCCGGATTTCGCCCGGGCCTATGAGACCCGGCAGGCCGCCGGGACTGAACCCTGATCCGAGGGGGTCCCGGCGTCGACGCCAGCCGGACGAAGCCCCCCTTGGGCAGGCCGCCCTCGTCCTTACCTGAACAGATCAGCCGGGTTCGACACCCGGCGAGTCGCGGTGTCCTGCCCGGCACCTCGTCACTCGCCGCGCAGTTCTACCTCGACCACCTCGTAGGGGTTCCCGTCCGCTGGATTGCCGCCATTCGTGGCGGTGCCCGGCAGCATCTCGAAAGTCGGCGTAAATACCGCCAGCGTCGCGGCGAGTCGGGCCAGGATGGCCTCGTCGCCCTCGGCTTTTGCAGTGCCATCGGCGATTTGGGCACGGAGCGTCTTTAAGCCCATCATCACCGTCTCCAGATCACTGCGATCGATGGTGATCGTCAGATCCGCATCGTCGGCGATGTAACCCGGGATATTGGTCAGGGTCGCGTTGGACAGTTCGACGACGAACTTCTCATCGTTATCCGGCGTGATCAGATTGGCGGTGAATTCCATGCCTTCGGCCTTGCGACTGTCCATGCGGATGGCGACAAAATCCAGGAACAACTCGGTGGACATCGCGCGGACCACATCGGGACCGGCCGAGCTTGGCGGAACGCCGGCGGGGATCCCGGACCGGAGCTCCAGCGCGCCCTGCAGAAAGCTGTTGCGCAAGCCCGGATTCTCCTGCTGATAGCCGATCTGCTCGAACACGTCGGCCAGCAGGTTCTTCGCCTCGGTGTTCTGCGGCTCGGCGTAGACCAGCTTGTCGAGGATCTCTGTCGCCTCGAGGTAACGCCCCTCTGTGTACAGCTCACGGCTCTTGGCCAGGATCTTCTGCGCACCGCCCATCATCTCCACATACAGCGGCGCGGAGTCGGCGGGTGACAGCGGGATCAGGGTCGTCGGATTGCCATCCCAGTAGCCCAGGTAGCGATTGATTACGGCCCGGCTATTGTGCTCCGGCGAGCCGTGGTAGCCGCGGTTGTACCACTGATCGGAGATGCTCTTCGGCGTCTCGTAGACGTTGTGGATCTCGTTGATGGTCACGCCCTGATTGGCCAGATGCAGGACCTGGTTGTTGATATTGGCGTAGAGGTCACGCTGCCCGCGCAGCACCTCCTGGATCCGCTCGTTGCCCCAGCGCGGCCAGTGGTGCGAGGCCAGCATCACCTCGGCCTGTTTGCCATAGCGGTAGAGTGACAGGTTGATGTATTTGGACCAGGCCAGAGCGTCACGCACCTGCGCCCCGCGCAGCGTATAGATGTTGTGGAAGGTCCCGGTGACGTTCTCCGCGGGCCAGAACACTTTCGTCGCCGGGAACCAGGTGTGCATCTCCGACGGCGCCTCGGTGAACGGCGTGTTCATGAATTCCATCTCCACGCCGTCGACCGTCAGCACCTCGATGTCCTCCTCGATGATGCGAGTGGGCGGGATCAGGCCGATCCTGCCGATCGCCACGTTCATGTTCAGGCCTTGTCCGGCATGACCAAACGGACTGGCGGGTAGCAGCACTCCATACTGGTACATCACGCGCCGGTTCATCGCATTGCCGGCGTAGACATTCTCGGAGACAGCGAATTCCATAAAGCCGCGCGGCGCGATGATCTGCACCTTCCCCGCTTTTACGTCGGCCTCGTCGACGATGCCGCGGACCCCACCCCAGTGGTCGACGTGGGAGTGGGAATAGACCACGGCCACGATCGGTTTCTCGCCCAGGTGTTTGTCCACCAGCTTCTTCGCCGCGGCGGCGGTCTCCGGCGCGGTCAGCGGATCGAACACGATCCATCCGGTCTTGCCGCGGACGAAAGTGATGTTGGCCAGATCGAAACCGCGTACCTGGTAGAAGCCCGGGATGACTTCGTACAGGCCGTAACTCATGTTCAACTCGGATATACGCTGCAGCGACGGGTGGATGCTCGGAAAGTCCTGGCCCTCGAGGAAGAACTTGTAACGCTCCAGATCCCAGACCACATTGCCATCGGGACCGAGGATCTGCCAGGAATCCGGCTCGGCGATAAAGCCCTTTTTTGCTTCATCGAAATCCCGTTTGTCCGCAAATGGCAGCCCCGCGCTGTCATTCTCCATCGCCCTGAGACTGTGTGCGGACGGCGGATTGCCCTTGGGATGGAAGTGCTTGCCGGGATCAACATACTCGAGATTGCCGCCCTTGCCCGCGGCGGCGGCGATCGACGAAGACGCGAGAGCGGCGATGAGGAGCAAAATGAGTGGGCGCTTTATCATCGAATTTTCTCCGGGACGGCTCGCCCCGATCGGACGGGCGAACAATAATACAGCAACTCCCAGACGGGGCCGGGACGGATCGGCCGGGCCCGACGAGGACCAGCGAAACAGGTTCTGCCGAGTCCCTGGCGACAACGACACAACCCGCGTTGAGACGTGACTGCAAGCGTGTCAGATCCGCCAGCACAATGCGCAGCTGCACTTCATTCGAAGCAGCGTTCGGATCAGCCTGTGGCAATATCCCGGCTCGACCCGCATCTGCGACAGCCACTGCGATATCGAGTGAGCCGGGGTGACTGACCGTCAAGCCAACCTTGATCGCCGGTTCAAGTCCACACCTCCTTGCGATGGAGCGCATGCCGAGTGCGGCCGCGGCGACAGCTATTACCTCGGCTGCAGCATGCCGGAAACGGCAGGCAGCGGGCGACAGGCGTTGATATCGAACACATAATCGTCACCTGACTCAACCGGCATTTCGCCATCACGGCTCGAAAGGCGGCGCTGCTCGTCATCATGGCACTGAGGCTTTTTGAGCTTGCTTTCCAAATGAGTCGCCGTCTGGAAGAAGACCTGACCCAAGTGCTCCCGTCTGAGCTGCGGCGCGCGGCGCATGGTTGGCACTGCCGCACCGCGGGTCGATTATGTCAAATCCGGCACATCTTGTAGCTGCTTGGGAGCATAATGCACACATGTAACCAAAGCTGATTCGAACCCGGGCCTAGTGGGCTCGGGGGGCTAGACTGACGGCCGTGTCCGGCCGCAAATTTCCCACGCCGGGGGGCGTCTGACA
>JBATKC010000392.1:0-15384 GCA_049669065.1 Gammaproteobacteria bacterium | reverse complement strand
AAACTCCGGGCGCCGTTGTCTACCAGACTGATGTGCCGGAGCCGGAGGACTTGGACAGGATCGTCGAACAGACATCCGACCAGTCCTTGGATGACGCCATTGAGGAAACAGAAGCGGCGGTCGAAGCGGCGCCGGGGACCGTGACGCCGGTGCAGGACGGGGACCTGGACGAGGCGGCATCAGAGCCAGTCGCAGAATCAGGCGCAGAGACGGCTACAGAGTCCAGCGCAGAGCCCGACACAGCGTCACTCGCCGCCGTGTCACCGGGACAGGCAAGCGGATCAGATGCAGAATCCGAGCCCGCCGCTGTATCGGCACCTTCAGTCCGCGCCCAGCTGACCAGCGGCCTGGCCGACATGCAACCGACAGACGAACTGGTCTCGCCGATCGCCATCGCCCCGGGCGACACCCGGCGCGTGTATTTCTTTACCGAGACCCGCGCCATGACCGGGATGCGCGTCACCCACCGCTGGCAACGTGAGGGCACGACCCTGACTCAGCTGCCGTTCGTGGTCGCCGGCGATCCGTGGCCGATCTACTCGAGCAAGGAGATTCTGGCGGACCAGGCCGGCGAGTGGTCGGTCAGCATCCTCGACGAAGACGGCACGGTGCTTGCGAGCCAGACATTCCAGGTGAGTGCCGAGGCACCCTGATCCGGGCGCTGACACCAAAGCCCCTGCCGACCTCAGACAACATGCACCGGACCCATCCCATCTACGAGGATCCTCGATCCCCCGCAGTCTCGATTGTAGTGCCTGTGTTCAATGAGGCCGCCAATATCGCGCGCCTGGGCGAAGAGATCCGCCAGGTTCTTGACCGGCGATGTGACTTCGAGTTGCTGTTCGTCGATGACGGCAGTGATGACGGCTCCGAGGCAGTGCTGGCCGGGCTGGCGGCAGCGGACGCACGCGTGCGGCATCTGCCCCATCGCTCGCGTTGCGGCCAGAGCGCCGCCTTACGGACCGGCGTGCTCGCCGCGAGCAGCGACCAGATCGTCACCCTGGATGGTGATGGTCAGAATGATCCGGACGATATCCCCTTGCTGTTGGAGACCGTGGCCCACGCGGACCTGCCGCGACAATCGCTGCTGGTCATCGGTCATCGCATCCACCGGCAGGACCACTGGATCAAGCGTCTGGCCTCACGCATCGCCAATACGGTACGCCAACGCATCCTCCGCGACCATACGCCGGATACCGGCTGCGGTCTGAAGGCGTTTTCGCGCAGCACGTTTTTGTCGCTGCCCTATTTCGATCATATGCATCGCTTTTTGCCGGCGCTGATCCGCCGCGCCGGCGGTGATGTGATCTCGGTACCGGTCATGCACAGGCCGCGTGAGCGGGGCCGATCCAAGTACGGCATCCTCGATCGTCTCTGGGCTGGCCTGATCGATCTGTGCGGGGTCGTGTGGCTGATCCGTCGCTGTCCTCCGGGCTATTCTCTGCTGCCGTCAGACGCCAAACCCGAGCCGGACGCAGAGCGGAGCTAGAACGGCATGAGCGTCGCGAACGACCATGCGAGCGGCGCGACCACGAACCGCCATGTGTTGCTGCTGTTCCTGCTCGGCGCGGCGGTATTGATGTCCGGCCTTGGGCTGCGTGACCCCTGGGCGCCCGACGAGCCCCGCTTCGCGCTGATCGCCCGCGACATGCTGATCAGCGGTGACTGGCTGATCCCGCGCGTCGGCGGCGATCTTTATCCGGACAAGCCACCGCTGTTTATGTGGCTGGTCGCTGTCGGTACCTGGCTCACCGGCTCCCTGCGCGTGGGCTTCTTGCTGCCCTCGATGCTCGCCAGTCTCGGTGTGCTGTGGCTGGTGTTCGACCTGGCGCGACGGCTCTGGGATCGGGACACGGCTATAGCCGCGGGCCTGGTGCTGTTGACGACACTACAGTTTCCACTTCAGGCGCACAGCGCGCAGATCGACGCCAGCCTGTGTTTGTTCACCACCTTATCGTTGTACGGGCTGCTCAGGCATCTGTTGCTGGGGCCTGCATGGGGCTGGTATCTGGCCGGCTGGGCCGCTGCCGGTTTCGGCGTCATTACCAAGGGCGTCGGCATCCTGCCGCTGCTGATCCTGTTGCCCTGGGTCTGGGCACGACGGCGGCGCTGGATCGAGGCGCCTCCCGGCCCACGACTGTTGTGGCTGACCGGTCCGCTGGTGATGCTGGCAGCCATCGGCGTGTGGCTGCTGCCGATGCTGCTGCATACCTGGAACAGCCTAGACCCGGATCTGGCGGCCTACAGGGACAACATCCTGATGCGGCAGACCATGGAGCGTTATGCCCGCTCCTGGGGCCATATCCAGCCGCCATGGTACTTCCTCACTCACGTGATCCCGTTTTTGTGGCTGCCCACGATAGGTTTGCTGCCCTGGTTGTGGCCACGCTGGCGCGCCTGTTTCCGAGGCGAGTCCACGCCGGTATTCCTGCTGCTGTGCTGGATCGTGCTGGTGCTGGTCTTTTTCAGTGCCACACCGGGCAAGCGCGGTGTCTATCTGCTGCCGGCGGTACCGGCACTGGCACTGGCCGTGGCGCCCTGGGCGAGGAGTCTGTCGGCCCGGACCGGCGTACGCAGACTGGCGCTGGCCTTTGTCGGGCTGGTGACTCTGGTCTGCGCCGCGCTCGCGCTATGGCCACCGGCCGATCTGACCGAGCAAGCCGGCGCCAGTGCCACGACCCTGCGCGGCTTGTTCGCCGTCTGGGCCTTGTCAGGGCTGATGCTGATCGCGCTGTGCCGTCTTCACCGCGCCCCGATCGGCGTGGTGGCGATGGTGGCGGCGCTGATCATTGGCTACGGCACGGTCGTGTTCCCTGCGGCTAACGCGCTGCGCTCCGGCAGCAACATCCCGCGTGCAGCGGAAGCGCGGCTGGAGCCTGGCGATACCCTGGGCCTGGTCCGCTGGAAAGAACAATTCCTGCTCCACGCCAGCCGGCCACTGGTCCACTTCGGCTACCGGCGGAACGTGGAGGCAGAGGAGATGGCGGATGCGCTGGCGTGGCTGGATCAAGACCCGGATCGCGCGCTGGTACTCCGGGAGACGGATATCGAACCGTGCTTCGATCCCCGGCGAGCAGAGCATCTGGGTTACGCGCATCGCCATGACTGGTATCTGCTGCGCGCGGCGGCGCTTAGCGGGTCATGCGACTCGCCCGCAGCACCGGTCTATCGGGTCGAATACAGCCCCGCTGAACGCTATCGACTACCGGACAACGATTGAGCGGCTAGCGATATCGCTCGAGGATCGCGCCCAGACCCTGAGACCCGGGGCACAGGGCCTCCCACTCCAGACGGTTTAGCGGCGCCTGGACGGTGTGGTTCACGCCATGCATATCCGGTTCGGATTCGTCCACATAGAGTAATCCGGTGACATGCTCACCCGACTTTAGCCTCTTGCGCACAAACGCATAAGCACTGGCCCGGTCTGTGGGATCATGATCGGGTGAGACCTTGCGCAGTACGATATGACTGCCGTCATGGAGATCGACATTGATCGACCGACCGGCCTCGTACTCAGCCATGATCTCCGTCGCGGGCGGCACGAAGTCAGTGTGCACCGCGGGTTGATAGTGCTGACGCGTAAACGCGTAGCTCTTGGTGGAATCCTCGTGATCATTAAACGTGACGCAGGGTGAGAGCACGTCGATCAGGGCAAAGCCCTGATGCCGCATAGCCGCCTTGATCAGGGGCACCAGTTGCGCCTTGTCCCCGGAGAAGCTGCGTGCGACAAACGTCCCACCCATGGTCAGCGCCGTGAGGACCGGGTCGATCGGCGGCTGCTCGTTTCTCTCACCTCTTTTCGCCTTGCTCCCAACATCGGCCGAAGCCGAGAACTGGCCCTTGGTCAGACCATAGACCCCGTTGTTCTCGATGATGTAGACCATGTTGAGGTTGCGCCGCATGGCGTGACAGAACTGGCCCAGACCGATGGACAGCGAATCGCCATCGCCGGAGACACCGATGTAATGCAGGTCCTGGTTGGCGGCGTTGGCACCGGTGGCCACCGCGGGCATCCTTCCATGTACCGAGTTGAACCCATGGGAGGCGCTGAGGAAGTAAGCCGGCGTCTTCGATGAACAGCCGATGCCGCTGACCTTGGCGACCCGATGCGGCGGGATCGAGAGTTCAAAACACGCCTGGATAATGGAAGCGGTAATCGAGTCATGTCCGCAGCCGGCGCACAGCGTAGACATCCCGCCTTCATAGTCCCTGCGGGTCAGGCCCAGTTCGTTGCGCGGCGATCCCGGGTGGGCGACCCTCGGCTTGGGTGTGAAGCTCATGCTGCCTCTCCCTGTGCCAGCAGCCGGCGGATACCCTGGATCACGTTGTCGGCGCCTATCGGCATGCCGTCGTAATTCAGCACCGCATGCAGCTTCTCCGGACGCGCTCCAGCCTCGCTGATGAGCAGCTGGCGCATCTGGGCGTCGCGATTCTGCTCGACGACGAAGATCTGCTCATGCCGCTCCAGGAATGATCGGACCTCGCTACCGAACGGGAACGCGCGCAGACGCAGATAGTGCAGATAGATGTCCTCCGCCTCCAGCAGATCCAGCGCCTCACGGATCGCACCATCACAACTGCCAAAGGAGATCAGACCAAGCGGTGTCGCCGCGCGTGCCGGCGTCTCTATGGCGGCAGGCACCAGACCCGCCGCGGTATCGAACTTGCGCAACAGCCGATCGACCAGCGCCTGATATTCTTCGGCGTCCTCGGTATAGCGACCCTGGGCATTGTGGCCCGAGCCACGGGTGAAATAGCTGCCGCGCGGATGATCACCGGGGAGCGTCCGCCAGCAGATGCCGTCACCATCCACGTCATCGTAACGCCAGAACTTATCCATGCTGTCCAGCGTCTCGGCGTCCAACACCTTGCCACGATCCGGTCGATACTCATCGTCCCATCGCAGCATCGGGCACATCCAGTCATTCATGCCGATATCCAGATCCGACAACACAAGTACTGGCGTCTGCAGACGTTCGGCGAGATCAAACGCTTCCACTGCCAGATAGAAGCACTCCTCGGGATTGGCCGGGAACAACAGCACATGGCGGGTATCACCGTGGGAGGCGTAAGCGCAGGTAAGGATGTCGCATTGCTGGGTGCGCGTGGGCATCCCGGTCGACGGCCCGACCCGCTGGACGTCGAACAATACCGCCGGGATCTCTGCGAAATAGCCCAGGCCCAGGAACTCGCTCATCAGTGAGATGCCGGGTCCGCTGGTCGGCGTAAATGCCCGCGCTCCGTTCCAGTTCGCACCCAGCACCATGCCGATCGCGGCCAGTTCGTCCTCGGCCTGGATCACGCAATACCGCCGCTCGCCGGTCTCGGCGTCGACCCGCAAGCGGGCGCAGAAGGACTTGTAGGCATCCATCAGTGACGTCGACGGCGTGATCGGATACCAGGCGCCAACGGTTGCGCCAGCATAGACACAACCGAGGCCGGCGGCGGTGTTGCCATCGATCATTACCATGTCCGCGGTCTTGTCCATCGCTTCGACACGGAACGGCAGCGGACACTGGAAGTGCTCCGTGGCATAGTCGTAACCCATGCGGATCGCGTGCTGATTCGACTCGACCAGCTGCGGCTTGCGGGCGAAGGACTGCTCCAGCAGACCACGGATCACATGCAGGTCCAGATCGAGCAACGCCGCGACGGCACCGACATAGACCACGTTTTTCATCAGGATGCGCGCCCGCACGCCGTCAAAGTTTTCGTTGCAGATCTTCGACAAGGGGATGCCGAGGATGGTGATGTCGTCCCGCTGCAACTGATGACTGCGCGGCCAGGTGGAATCGTAGATCAGATAACCGCCCGGGTTGACCTCCTGCAGATCCTGCGCATAGGTCTCGGCATTCATCGCCACCATCAGATCGACCTGACCCGCGCGGGCGACATAGCCGTCGCGGCTGACGCGGATCTCGTACCAGGTCGGCAGACCCTGGATGTTGGACGGGAAATAGTTCTTCCCGGCGACCGGCACACCCATGCGGAAGATGGCCTTCATCAGCAGGCTGTTGGCGCTGGCCGAGCCGGTGCCGTTGACGTTGGCCAGCTTGATGACGAAGTCGTTTATGCGGTCCGGCGCTTGCGGCTCTGCCATGCCTCGTCCTCGTCCGCTGCGTAGGGGAACTTGAATTGGCTCTTCTGCATGTCCCATGCGGCGGTGGGGCAGCGCTCGGCGCAGAGCCCGCAATGCACGCACAGGTTCTCGTCCTTGATCATCAGTCTACCGGTGTGCTTGAGCGGGCCGGATGCGAACAGCGCCTGCCCGGGATTGTCCGCCGGTGCCTTCAACCGGCCGCGCAGCTCTTCCTCGCTGCCATCCGCGGTCATGGTCAGGCAATCAGTGGGGCAGATATCGATACAGGCATCACACTCGATACACAGTGAGTCGGTAAATACAGTCTGCACGTCGCAGTTCAGACAACGCTGGACTTCATACGCTGCCTGGTCCGGGCTGAATCCCAGCTCGACCTCTATATCGAGCTTGCGGAAACGCTCTTTGAGATCCACGTGCGGCATCAGGCGTCGCTCGGCGGGGTTGTAATCGTTGGCATAGGCCCACTCGTGGATGCCCATCTTGCGGCTGGACAGGTTCATCGTCACCGGCAGACGGTCCTCCAGCGCCTCACCGTGACAGTGGCGATGGATAGACACCGCCGCCTGGTGGCCATGCTCGACCGCCCAGATGATGTTCTTGGGCCCGAACGCCGCGTCGCCACCAAAGAAGACGCCGGGTCGCGTCGCCTGGAAGGTGGTCTGGTCGACCAGTGGAACGTCCCACTGATCAAATTCGATGCCCAGATCGCGCTCGATCCAGGGGAAGGCGTTATCCTGACCGATAGCCAGGACGACATCGTCACAATAGATGGTTCGCTCGCCGGTCACCCGGCTGTCGAGGATTCGACCACGCTCGTCGAGATCGTATTCCATGACATCGAACAACATGCCGCGCAGCCGGCCGTTGTCGACAAGGAACTCGCGCGGCGAGTGATTGACGATGATCTCGACATTCTCTTCCTCGGCGTCCTCGAGCTCCCAGTCCGACGCCTTGAAGAACGCACGTGGCTTGCGCGCCATCACCTTGACGTCTCCGGCGCCGAGCCGCAGCGAGCTGCGACAACAATCCATCGCGGTGTTGCCAACGCCGATAATCAATACCCGCTCGCCGATACGTTCGACGTGATCAAAGGCCACCGACTCGAGCCAGTCGATACCAATATGGATATTGGCTGCCGCCGCTTCGCGCCCGGGCAGCTTGAGATCCTTACCGCGCGGCGCGCCGCTGCCGACAAACACCGCATCCCATCCCTGATCCAGGAAGCTGCGCATGCTCTCGATGCGGTGGCCCAGCCGCAGATCGACGCCCATGTCTACGACCATGTCGATCTCGCCATCCAGCACCTTCGCAGGGAGCCTGAACGAGGGGATGTTCGAGCGCATCAAACCACCGGGCTTGTCCAGCGCCTCGAAAATCGTCACCGCATAGCCCAGCGGCATCAGATCGTTGGCGACCGTCAGCGACGCGGGGCCAGCGCCAATGCAGGCAACGCGTTTGCCGTTCCTGGCAACCGGGATCGGTGGCAATCGGTCGGTGATGTCACCGCGAAGATCCGCCGCCACCCTTTTCAGGCGACAGATAGCGACGGGCTTGTCCTCGACACGGCCGCGTCGGCAGGCCGGCTCGCAGGGTCGGTCGCAAACGCGACCGAGGATACCGGGGAACACGTTTGATTCCCGGTTGACCATGTAGGCGTCGTTGAAGTGGCCCTGGGCGATGAGCCGGATGTACTCCGGCACGTCGGTGTGAGCGGGGCAGGCCCACTGGCAATCGACGACCCGATGGTAGTAATCCGGGTCAGAGGTGTCGGTTGGTTTCACTCACACTGGCGGCCGCATTGCTGCAGTGCCGCGCTCCTCCATATGCGGCCGTCTTGAGCGACCGTCGCCGCCTAGCTTAGCGACTCATGCAGGAAAAACAATGCTGCAGTTCGCGGTTTGAAGGACCGCCGGATCAGGCGTGCATCAGCAGCGCGCTGAACGCAGCAATCGTCAGGCTTGCTGATGACTGATGCGGGTGAACTCGGCGCCGCGCATCAGCTTGCGGAAGCTGGTTCGATCGACATGCACCAGCTCGCGATGATCACCGGCTTCGAAATACACGTCGTCCATCTTCATCAGCGCCCGATCGACGATGGTCGGTACCCGGTAATCGGGTCCGAGCGGTGGCACGGCACCTTGCTCGCAGTCGAAGAACACGCGACCCATTTCTTCTTCCGACATCAACCCCAGTTGTGGTCTGCGCAGCATGCTGCGCAGAGAATCCAGATCCAGCGTGTGGCTGGCCGGTATCACGGCGAGCAGCGGTCCCAGATCGTCCTTGAGCGCCACGGCCTTGGCCAGTTGCTCCTCGGCGATGTGGGCCGTGTGCGCGGTTTCGGCGCTGGTCGACGAATGGGTGTGTTTGAGGATCTGGAAGTCGACGTCGGTCAGGGTCAGTGCGAAGTCGACGGTGCTGGCGATGCCCATATGGCCCCCTGATGGCTCTGAAAACTCGGTTGATGTGGCTGAATTATAGCGTGTCCGGTGGTCCCGGCCGAATTCCGGGCTGAAGCCTGTCAACCGATCAAGAGCCCGCCCGTTGTACCTCTTGAAGACCCGCTGCGGCGGACAACCAGGGAGATAAGTACATGAATTTGCTAAGAACCGCGCTGCTTGTGACGCTTGTTGTGAGCGCGCCGCAGGTCCTGGCCGAGGACGATCTGAACATCGAAGAGCGCTGGGACGCACGCGGCGATCGCGCCGAGCAGCGTCTGGATCAGCGTGGTGACCGGATCGACCGGCGTCTCGACCGCAAGGGTGATCGCATCGACGGGCGTCTGGATGCCCGGTCTGACCGCGCCGCCGCCGCAGGCTATGACGGCGCCGCAGATCGCCTTGACCGGAAGGGCGACCGCATCGATCGACGGCTGGACGCCAGAGGCGACCGGACCGACGAGCGCCTGGATAGAAAGGGACAGCGGGTCGACGGTCGCATGGACCGTTACGGCAGCCGTAAGGAGCACCGCGTGGAACATCGCAGCCAGCATCGGCAGCAGATCCGAACTCAACGTAGAGGCAGCTGATCCGCCTCATCCCCCCGGGTCGATCAGCGAGTGCGTTCGGCCGACGGCCTGACCGCCGTCGGCCGTCTTTTTTTGCCCTTCTTTGCCGGGCTCGGGTGGGGCGCCTCCACCTGCATCCGCAAGTGCGGCATAGGCGGCTCAGATCCTGTGCTAGCCTTGCCTTCGCAGAATGGGCATCTCCGGGAGGAACATCGTCATGCTAAACCTGGTGCGCGAGACGATCGAGGGCATTCGCCAGCGCAGCCGGCACAAAAGCTTCGTCGACGCGGCCATGGCGGCCTGCGCGATGGTAGCGCTGGCGGACGACGAACAGCGGCTGTCCGAATTGGTCACCCGTGATCGGGTACTGGTCCGCATCGACGAATTGGGCAGCATCGACCATCAGCAGGCGGTGGCGGTCTATGACGAGTACGCAGAAGCGATCCGGCGCGATCCGGGCCGCGGTCGTGAGCAGGCGCTTGCCGCGATCGGCGCATTCGCAAGCGACCGGGAAGGGGCGGAACTGCTGGTGCGGATGTGTGTGGCCGTCGGCCGCTCCGATCAGACCTTCAGCGCCACTGAGCGCAGCACGGTCGAGGCGATCTGCAAACGGCTGAATATCCACCCAGGCGACCTGGGGGTCTATGACCTCTGACCCGGGCTGACGCAACGGCCCTGAGCGACACATCGTGACCAGGCTGCGAGCCGCGCCCGGGCGCAAAAAAAACCCGGACCAAGGGTCCGGGCCAAAAGCTCGCGGCAACTCTGTGAAGCCGACGGCAGATCGGAAGCGCCCGGGTACAGGGAGATGCGACCCGGAGCCGTATCAGGGCGTGCGCCGGGGATCGGCGCGGACCCCTTCCTGATCTGAGTCCAGTGTGACCCGACCGTGTTACAACTTCGTTACCGGGGACCGGCGTAGAGATCGATGGTCTCGCTGACCGCCTGGTCACAGACCGGGCAAAAGACCGGATGCCGGGTAAACATCAGACAATTCATCGCCGGCCGGTAATAGCCCTCTGACTCGTAGTAGGCCCCCTCGAAGGCACCGACCGCATCGCTAAAGGGCGCGTCGCTGAGTAATCGATCAAAAAAGGCCTGCGCCTCGGCAAACAACACATTCATCTCGCGTTCCGGGCCGCCCGTGTCCCGGATCTGCTGACGGCGGGCCTGGTAATCGCGGGCGTAGTCCTGGAAGGCCGTCTTCGGCCATGGCGTCGGTAGCGGCGTGCTGCCAGCAATCAGCGCGGACCACTTTGGCGCCGCGCCACCGATCAGAGCCGTGACATTTGGCTCCCACGGCTCCACATCCGGCTGTTTAGCCTGATAAGCCACCGGCGAGGTGAAATACTCGTCCGCGAGGGCGGCAAAATGATGTCCAAACTCGTGCACAAACAGATAGTCCGCCCAGGCGCTGTCGACCGCGGCGGTCGCGTACATGCCATAGATCCCACCGCCACCATAGGTGCCGTTGTTGACCAGGATCTGGATGAACTCATACGGGGCGTGGGACGCGATGTCGCGCAACGCGCGATTATCAAAGGCCAGTACGTAGCGTTCGCTGCGGAAGGCATCGTAACGGGTGCCCAATTCGGAATGGCGTTGCAGGCCCGAGGAGGGTCGCGCGACACCGGAACGCGGGGATGCCGGCGCCATCGCCCAGACGTTGAAATCGTCCTGGCGCTCGCGAAACGGGGACACCGCAAACAGGGCCGCACTCATGCGCTTCGCATCCGCCTCGAACTTGCCCATCTCGGCCGGTGTGTAGCCGTCGCCGAGGATCAACAGGTCGACCTTGTCGGCGGGCCGGCCCCGCTCCTGGATGGTCAGCAGCGGCGACCGGGCCGGTGGTGAGACCCGCTTGACCAGGATATCCGCCGGGTCGATCCGGATCTCCCAGACCGGCACGAACTGGTTTTGCTCGTCCCGGCGGAGCACCCGGACCCGCGCCGGGCCACCGGGCTGCGGGAAACGCAGGGACTCGTGGAAGGTGCTGAAGCTGTCATTGGCGGCGGCCATCTCCTCCCATTCGGGGTAGATCGAGCTGAAGCCGCGCGAATACAGCAGCTCCCCCGAGGCGTCATCGACCAGCTCGAAAAAATAGTCACCGCGGCCGGTGGTATCGATGACCCGATCCGGATGGCCTGGCCAGGGCAGCGGCTCGACCACCAGCTCGTCAAACGCAAAGATCTCCAGCCTGACGTCGCCGGTGTGGAAATAATCCAGCCGCATGGTAGGCGGTGGCGTCACTTTATCCGAAGTCTGATCATCGGCTACAACGATGACTGCCAGACACAGCAGCACCAGGGTCAACGGCAAGCGGCCGGAATGCACGCGAGCACAATCCATCAGAGACTACTCCAGCAAATCGGATGGCAGACGCGGTGACGATATCAGCTCGACGAATACCGCCCAGCGCCGCTCCGGATCATCGCCGGCCAGTCGCTCCACATAGGCGCCGACAAGATCCCGGCCGACATTGTAGTTAATGACATAGCTGCGATAGCGGTCGATAAAGTCGACTTTCTTGCTCGCGGCCTCCGGCGTCACCAGCTGGTTTCGGACGAGGTAATCCACCGTCGCCTCCCGGTCCATCTGCCCCTGCAGATATTGCCGCGCCGCCTCGTTGCCGGCATAGGTAAGGCGTCCCCGGAGTTCCTCCAACCGGTAGTAACGGTCGGCGTCCGACGCGTCCAGACCGGCCAGGGGGAACAACACGTCTTGCTCGAAACGGACCCGGCTTGCGCCGGGAAACGCGATCTTCTGGCCATAGTTGGCGCTGCCCTCGGCGATCAGCGACATGGGGCTGAACAGCGGATAGACCGAAAACTCGATCCATCCACGCTCACGCACCAGGCGGGATTCGAGCAAGGCATTGAAAGTATGGTGACCCGGATAGCCCTCGTGGCATCCGAGATCCACCGCGCGATCGATATAGATCGGCAGATCGGTGTTGATCTGGATCAGGCTGTCGGCGTCGCCCTGAAACCAGTTGTAGCCCCCCCACGGCTGATCGCTGACAAATTCGACAGTGAAACGTTCGTTGGCGGGCAGCGTTACGTGGTCGACGGTCCGCTCGCGGCAGGCCTCGATGGCTGCATCGAACACGGCCGCGAGCCGGTCAGGCGGGATAATGAATTGATTCCGGAAGCGCCGCACACGCTCCGGCAGCGACTCGTCCCCTGGAAGCAGTGCATCGATCTCGGCCAGGATACGGTCAAAATAGGCCTGCTCGCGGGGCGGCGATGTCGCGTCATATAGGGCTGCCGTCTCCTGGTCAAAACTGAATTCCCGCCCCAGCAGCATGTCGGCGCGGGTAGCCACGGCGGTAAGCTGTTTGGCCAGGAATGGTCCGCGCAGCGGAGCCAGGGGATCATCCGCGTTGGCTGGGGCGACGGCGGCCCGGGTCGAGAGTTCGTCAGCCCCATCCCGTATTTCGGCGAGAGACAGAGCCTGCTCGCGCGCGGCCGCACGCCATGCGTCCGGACCGTAGTAGGCGTCCACATAGTTGGGGTCGTGCTCACCCAGGGCGAGCACGAGCGTCACATACTCCCGGGCGATCTTGTCGATATCGGGCCCGGCGGCGGGCTCACCGGGGTCCGGGCTGCATGCGCAGAGACCGGCCGCCAGCATTGCGGCCAGCGCGTAGATCAGTGGCAAACGGTGCACGGACGTCACCTCTCTTGTTTCTTGTCAGCCGGGAAGGCCGCCGCCGGCGATGCGTCGAGTGTAACGCCTGTCTTGCCGGTGGAACTTGCCCGCCCGGTACTTCCTCACTAGGCTTGCGGCAGACCGGTTATTGCGCAGCGTCCCCATGAACATGTTTCGAGCCAGAAGTCTCTCCGCACCGGCGTCGATCCGGAGTCTCTGGATCTGCGGCCTGCTGGCATCACTGTCCCTGCTGATCGCCCCTGGCGTCTGGGCACAGACAACGCCCGAGGACGCCAACGCGACGGCCGCGCAGGCGCCGCCAACGCCGCCCGAGGTCAAACCGATCCCGGTGACGGACATCTCCAGCCGCGCCGAAGCAGATCGGACCGAACTGCGCCGCATCCGCAAGCAGGCCGATCCCGTAGCCGTCGTCGACCAGGTTATCGCGCAAATCGACGGCGCCGAGGAAGAGATCAAATCTTCCGCTGAACTACTGGCTGAGCTGGATTTCCCCAGCCTGCCCAGACGCGGGCTGCGCAACCTCGAGCTGCGCTGGACCAACACCAGAGACACGATCGCCGGATGGCAGAATATCCTGGTTGTTCGTTCCACGTCGCTGAATCAGAGTCGGGCGCAGCTGGCGACACTCCTCGAGCCCTGGACCAAGACCTGGGACAACCGGCAGAACGTGCAGCTCCCCGCAGCGCTGGGCGCTCAGGTCTCCGCGATCATCAAGGACATCGAGGCGGCCGACCAGGAGATCAAAGGTCGGCTTGATCGGGGCCTTATCCAACAGACCCGTCTCAGCGGGCTGGTGATCGAGGTTAGCGATGTCCTCGACCGTATCCGCGAGGCGGACGCCTATCAGCGCCAGCGACTGCTGAAGATCGATGCAGAGCCGCTTTGGTCAGTCTTTATCGGTGGCGGCAAGGAGACGACGGATCAGCTCGAGGATCAGACCGAAGATGATCTGATCGGCGCCGCCGGCGCTCAGGTCGAGTCAGAGCTCTCCGAATCCCTGGGCTTCGCGCTGGCAAGCGCCGGCGATTATCTGGCCGCCAACCCCGACCGGGTCGCGGCGCATGTGCTGTTGTTCCTGATCCTCTCGGCACTGTTCTTCTACACCCGTTCGCAGCTGGGTAACTGGTACAAGGCCGACGAGACCCCGAGCTCGGACGCCCTTGACCTGTTCAGATATCCGGTGGCGACAGCCGCGTTTATCGCATTGTTGTTTACGCGGGCCATGTATCCGGGGGCGCCGCTGGCGCTGCTCGACGTATCCCGGGGATTGCTGGCCCTGCCTCTGGTGGCACTGTTGACCGCCGCATTGGACAAACGTCGTCGGCTCGGAGCCTATGCGCTGATCGCGGTGTTTGTGATCGACTCGATTACCGATAGCCTCACGTCCACGCCGCTGGCTGGGCGGATCTTGCAGCTGTTTGTCGCGGCGCTGGGTCTGCTCGCGCTGCTGCGCGCCGAGTTCGGCACGCGATCTTCAGCCTCCAAGATGAGACGAACCTGGGACAAGGCGTCGCGGCTGGTGATCCGCGTCGCTGCTGCGGCTCTGATCCTCTCCATCCTTGCCAATTTTGTCGGCATCGTCGCGCTGGCCAATCTGCTGACCAACGCCACGCTGGGCGTACTCTATGTCGGCATGGGCATCTTTGTCGCCGCGCTGGTGGCACGGGGTCTGCTCGAGGTGCTGCTGCGCTCACCGCTGACCGCAGGCTTCCGCGGCTTGCGCCAGGCATCGGACATTATTCGCAAGCGATTCAACCGCCTGCTTGATATCGCCGCGATGCTCCTGTGGCTCGCCGCGGCGCTGAAGATCTTCGGCGTCCTCGACCCGATCGTCGACGCGCTCGGATCGCTGGTCGGCCAGGACATTTCGTTCGGCAATTTCGCTATCTCGCTCGGCGACATCCTCGCCTTTGTGATCGCGCTGTATCTGGGCGTGTTGGTCTCGCGCTTCCTGCGCTTCGTTTTGAGCCAGGACGTCTATCCGCGTCTGCGGCTGCCTCGAGGCGTCCCATCGACCATCAATATGATGGTCAACTATGGCGTCATCACCATCGCATTTCTGATCGCGCTGGCTGCCGCCGGTTTCGAGCTCGGGCGCCTCGCGATCGTCGCCGGCGCGCTCAGCGTAGGCATCGGCTTTGGCCTGCAGGCCATCGTCAACAATTTTGTCGCCGGTCTGATCCTGGCCTTCGAACGACCGATACAGGTGGGCGACACCATCGAAGTTGCCACCCTGCTCGGCCGCGTCACCCACATCGGCGTCCGCGCCAGCACCTTGCGCACCTATGACGGATCTGAAGTGATCGTGCCGAATTCCGAGTTCATTTCGGGCCAGGTGGTCAACTGGACCTTGTCTGACGTGACCAAGCGTCAGCATGTCCCGGTCGGGGTCGCTTACGGCTCCGATCCGGAACAGGTGATCAACTTGCTGATCGAAGTTGCACGCAAAAATCCGCTGGTGCTGCCAGAGCCAGAACCGTTTGTAATCTTTAACGGTTTTGGCGACAGTTCACTGGATTTTGAACTGCGTGCCTGGTGCGCCTTTAATGACGGCCTCGCTGTGCTGACCCAGCTCAATGTGGCCATCAATCGCGCCCTGGCTGAAAAC
>JBATKC010000391.1:0-4469 GCA_049669065.1 Gammaproteobacteria bacterium | reverse complement strand
CTACCGGTCAGCGGCTCCTGAGCATGTTCTATCTCAACGAGCTGCTGCTGCGCCTGTTGCAGAAACATGATGCGCATCCAGAGACGTTCGCCGACTATGAGCGCGCGTTGGCGCAATTGGGGGCGGGCAAGCCGGAAGCCGCGGTGCTGCGGGTATTCGAGAAACGACTGCTGAACGCGATGGGATACGGGCTCAACCTGATCGCGGACACCGAGGGTCGCCCGCTGGTCCCCGACACCATGTATCGATATGTGCCGGAACTCGGGCCGGTGTTGTCGAACGACGACCGTGATCAGGGGCTCAGGGTGCGGGGCCGCTCGCTGCTGGCGTTAGCGGCAGAAGAACTCGAGGACGAGCAGGCTCTACGTGAACTGCGCCGCGTGTTGCAGCAGACGCTGGACCTTTACCTGGGGGGAAGGCCGCTAAAAAGCCGGGAAGTGCTCAAGGCCATGCGTGCCGGCGGCCCGGCGGGCGGGATTCTGGCAGAATAAGCCGGGTACCGGGGCAACCGGTCGTTGCGGTGAGCGAACAACGTGAAGAAGAATATCCTGCTTGGCGTCAACATCGATCATGTGGCCACCATCCGCCAGGCCCGGGGGACACGTTATCCCGATCCCGTCTATGCGGCCCTGATGGCCGAGCAGGCCGGTGCGGACAGCATCACACTGCATCTGCGTGAGGATCGACGGCATATCCAGGACAGGGATCTGCGCGCCATGCGCGGCGTGCTGCAGACGCGCATGAACCTGGAAATGGCGGTCACTGACGAGATGCTTGAAATCGCCTGCGCCATCCGTCCCCAGGACGTGTGTCTGGTCCCGGAGCGGCGCGAGGAATTGACCACCGAGGGCGGTCTCAACGTCGCGGACCATGAAGACAGGATCCGTGCCGCCTGCCAGATGCTGTCCGGCACCGGGATGCGCGTATCACTGTTTATCGATCCGGATGAGATCCAGGTTGAGGCTGCTCGCGCCGTGGGTGCCCCGGTCATCGAGCTGCACACGGGCGCATTCGCCGATACCGAGGACGAGGACATCCGCCAGCAGGAGCTTGAGCGGATCCGCGCAGCCGCCGAACTGGCCGACAGCATTGGCTTGCACGTCAACGCCGGTCACGGCCTGCATTACCACAACGTCCAGCCCATCGCGCGCATCGCCGAGATTCGCGAACTCAATATCGGCCATGCCATCATCGCCCGCTCCATTTTTGATGGCCTGTCCACGGCGGTGATTGAGATGAAGCGGCTGATGGTCGAGGCCCGTCTCAGGTGATATTCGGTATCGGCACCGACGTGGTGCGTCTGGACCGGGTACAGCGGACCCTGGAGCGGTTCGGAGAACATTTCGTCCGGCGGCTGCTGCTGCCCGCCGAGCTTGAAGCCTTCCGGCGCCAGCGGCGGCCCGCGCGCTTTCTCGCCATGCGCTTCGCTGCCAAGGAGGCGGTGGTCAAGGCGATGGGCACCGGCTTTGCCCACGGTATGTGGATCCGCGATGTTGGCGTGGTGCAGAACAGCTGGGGCAAGCCCGAGATCATCTATTCGGCACGCGGCGATGAACGGCGGCGCGAACTCGGGATCGGCGACGGGCACATCTCGCTGACCGACGAAGCGGGGCTGGTGGTCGCGGTCGCAGTACTGCTGCACGACTGGGCCAGGGCGCCGGCGGCGGGAGCGGGCTGAAGCGATGCATTGTCTGGTATTCGATATCGAGACGATCCCCGACGTAGAGTTCGGGCGAAACCATCTGGGTCTGAGTGAACTGGACGATGCGACGGTGGCGAAAGTCATGTTCGCCCAGCGCCGCGAGAAGACCGGTAGCGAATTCCTGCCGCTGCACCAGCATCGGGTGGTCGCGATTTCGGTTCTGCTGCGTACCCGCGACGAGACGCGGCTGTGGAGTCTCGGTGAGGCGGATGCCGACGAAGCGGAGCTGATCCAGCGCTTTTTCGACGGCATCGAGCGGTATGCGCCCGATCTGGTTTCCTGGAACGGGTCCGGTTTCGATCTGCCGGTCCTGCACTACCGGGCATTGCGGCATCATATCTCCGCGCCTCGCTACTGGGAGACGGGAGACCGTGAACAGTCGTTCCGCTGGAACAACTATCTCAGCCGTTATCACTGGCGGCATACCGACGTGATGGATGTGCTGGCGGGTTTCCAGCCGCGAGCCGCGGCGAAGCTGGATGAGGTCGCCGTACTGCTCGGTCTGCCGGGGAAGCTGGGCATGAGCGGAGACCAGGTCTGGCCGTGCTATCTGGAGGGCGGGGTCGGAGATATCCGCGATTATTGCGAGACCGATGTGCTCAATACCTTCCTGGTCTATCTTCGTTTCGAGCTGATGCGCGGACGGCTCGATCGCGCCGAGCATGACCTGGAACTCGAGCGTGTCCGCAAGCTGCTCGAAGAGGACGGCCGCGCGCATCTGCAGGCATTCCTGGTCGCCTGGGAGGCGGGTGCATGAGGGCCGCCGATCGGCGCGAGCCGGAGCGGATGACCATCGTCGATCTGACTCAGGACGGGCGTGGCGTCGCCCGCCCCGAGGGCAAGATCATGTTCGTCGAAGATGCACTACCGGGCGAGACCGTGGATGTGGTCTGTCTGAAACGGCGGCGCAATCACGATGAGGGCAGGGCGGTAGCGCTGCTTGAAGCCGCGGCGGACCGGGTCGAGCCCTTGTGCCCCCATTTCGGTGTATGCGGGGGATGCAGCCTGCAGCATCTGTCGGGGCCGGGACAACGAGCAGCGAAACAAAAAGTACTGCTGGATAATCTGCAGCGGATCGGTCAGGTCGAGCCCGAGACGGTGTTCGAGCCCGTATCCGGCCCGGACGCCGGCTATCGCCGCCGCGCGCGCCTTGGCGTCCGCTATGTGGACAAAAAGGGCCGCGTGTTGGTCGGGTTCCGCGAGCGCGCGAAATCTTATGTTGCCGATCTTGATGGCTGCCCCGTACTGGCGCCACCGGCGGACCAACTGATCCGTCCCCTGGCTGAGCTCGTAGGGAGCCTGAGCATCCGGCGCCGGCTGGCCCAGGTGGAAGTGTCCGTGGCCGACAACCGTGCTGCGTTCGTGCTCCGCGTCCTGGATCCGCCGACGGTCGAGGATCTGGCGCGGCTGGAAGCATTCGAGCGGGCCCACGATGTGGATCTGTATCTGCAGCCAAAGGGGCCTGAAACAGTCCACCCGCTGTCCGCATCGGCGCCGCCGTTGCGCTTTGGTCTGCCGGAGTTCGATCTGGAGTATGAGTTCCTGCCGACAGACTTTATCCAGGTCAATGGCGCCCTCAACCGCAAGATGGTGAACCGGGCGATGGAGTTGCTGGCGCCCGGACCGGGTCAGCGCATCCTCGATCTGTTCTGTGGCCTCGGCAACTTCACTCTGCCCATAGCGCGACTCGGTGCCGTCGCCGTCGGCGTCGAGGGTGATGCGGCACTGATCGCCCGTGCCCGAGCCAACGCGGAACGCAATGGACTCTCGGCGCAGGCAGAATTCCATCTGGCCAATCTGTTCGAGGATTGCTCGGATTTGCCGTGGCTGCGGGAGGCTGCCGATGCGGTGTTCCTCGATCCGCCTCGCGCCGGGGCCCAGGAGATCCTGGCTGCCATGGCGCAGACCGGCGCGCGGCGGCTGGTCTATGTCTCCTGCCACCCGGGTACGCTGGCGCGGGACGCCGGCATATTGGTGAGCCAGCACGGATTCCGACTGCGCGGCGCCGGCATTATGGACATGTTCCCGCACACGGCTCACGTGGAGTCCATCGCATTGTTCGAGCGGGATTGATCAGATGGCCATAGAGATCGAACGCAAATTCCTGCTGGCCGCCGATGACTGGCGTGCCGCCGTCACCCGCGTTGAAACCATGGTCCAGGGGTATCTGGCCGAGAGCCCGGGCTGCTCGGTGCGGGTGCGGGTGGCCGGCGAGGACGCCAGCCTCAATCTCAAGGGCATCACCATCGGTGCCAGCCGCAGCGAGTTTGAGTACCCGCTGCCACTGGCAGACGGCCGTTTCATGCTCGAGCATTATTGCTCGGGGCGGACCGTGGAGAAGCGTCGTCATCATCTGGAATATGGCGGTCAGCACTGGGAGATCGACGAATTCCTCGGAGCCAATGCCGGGTTGGTGGTCGCGGAGATCGAACTCGAGTCCGAGGATCAGTCGTTCGCCCAACCGCAGTGGCTCGGCGCCGAGGTCACCGGCGATGCGCGCTATTACAATCTGATGTTGGCGGATCGGCCGTACCGGAGCTGGGCCGATGACTGAGGTGGCGACGCCGCGTATCGTCATCGGTCTCAGGACCCAAAGCCTGATCCTGATCGACGCAAGCGGCGAGCGGCGGAGTTATACGGTGTCGACGGCGCGTCTAGGCCCGGGCGAGCAGCGCGACAGCGAGCAGACGCCGCGTGGCCGGCATCTGATCCGCGCCAAGATCGGCGCCGGATTGCCAGCGGGCGCGGTGTTGGTAGGGCGTCGTCC
>JBATKC010000390.1:0-18210 GCA_049669065.1 Gammaproteobacteria bacterium | reverse complement strand
GACCATTGCGACTGGACGAATTGGTCTCCGGCCTGTTCGATGTCTTTGGACTGCAAGCCATGGGTGTAGAGATCAGCGGACGTTTCCGGACGGCTGCCGGTCAGGGACCTCGCCTTGAACTCGTCGACATCCCGCTTTCCCGCTCCCGCATGGTGGTGCACACGCGCAGCCTGAGCGGTGGTGCCGAGCTATTTGTTGATTGGCTGATCGGTCCGGACGCGCGCGGTGGTGTGCGCGACGAGGTTGCGGATTTCGCGTTTGTCACCGGCATGATCGGTACGTTATTGCTGACCTGGTTTATCGGTTTTCTGTTGCGGCAAAACCGGGTGATTTCGGCACGGGTCACTGCAGCGACCCGGGAGCTGGCCGAGAGCGAGGCCCAGTTCCGCGCCTTTTACGATCTGAACCTCGTCGGTCTGGCGTTGACTTCCCCGACCAAGGGCTGGCTGCGGGTCAACGACTATCTGTGCACGCTGCTGGAGTACGACGAGCAGACGTTGATGAGACTGGATTGGGTCGCCTTGACTCATCCGGATGATGTCGCGGCGGATGTCGTCCAATTCGAGCGTCTGGCCGCCGGCGAGATCGAAGGCTATGAGCTCGAGAAGCGTTTGATATCCAGCTCCGGTCAAGCGATCCCGGCTCATGTGGTCGTGCGTTGTGTCAGGCAGACAGATGGCAGCATCGATTTTGTGGTGGCGATGGTGGAAGACATACGCGCCAGAAAAGCGGCGGAAGCGGCGCTGCTGGAGGCCCGCGACATGGCCGAGACAGCACGTGACTCGGCAGAGCAGAATACCCGCGCCAAGTCGGCATTCCTGGCCAACATGAGTCACGAATTGCGCACTCCGATGAACGCCATCATCGGCTACGGTGAGATGCTCGAGGAAGAGCTGGAGGAAGAGAGTCTCGATGCATTCCTGCCGGACGTGCGCAGGATCAAGGCGGCCGGCAAACATCTGCTGGCGTTGATCAATGACATCCTCGACCTGTCCAAGATCGAGGCGGGGCGGATGGATCTGTTCCTTGAGCGATTCGATCTGCAACAGATGCTCCGGGATTCAGCTGCTACCGTGCGGCCGCTGATGGCCCAAAGCAAGCTGCGCTTTGTCACCGACTTTGCCGATGATCTCGGGGCGGTGCGGGCAGACCTGACCAAGCTGCGTCAGGCGCTGTTCAACCTGCTCTCGAATGCCGCCAAGTTCACCCGCGAGGGAGAAGTGACCTTGTCCGCCCGGCGGCTCGACCGCGACGGCACACCCTGGATCAGTCTGGCCGTGCGGGATACCGGTATCGGCATCGAGCCCGGCAAACTGAACGAGGTGTTCGAAGAATTCTCCCAGGCAGACCTGTCAACCACACGCGAGTATGGGGGCACGGGTCTCGGGCTGACCATCAGCCGGCGCTTCTGCCAGATGATGGGTGGAGACATTAGCGTCACCAGCACGCCGGGTGTGGGTTCGACCTTCACTATTGAAATCCCCGCTATGGTCGACGCACTGGAGGCCGCCCGTTCGTCGCTGAATGAGACGACGGACGTAGTGGCGGCCGCCGAAGATGAGCCGGACGATGAGCAGCACGGCGAACTGGTGCTGATCATCGAAGACGACCCCGATGCGCGAGCGTTATTGGCCCGGACCCTGAAGAAAGACGGCTATCGTGTGGTTCAGGCCGAGGACGGTGACACCGGCTTGAAGCTGGCGGCGGAGCTGCGTCCGGCGGTGATTACGCTCGATGTGATGATGCCCGGCGTGGATGGATGGTCGGTATTACGCAGTCTGAAAGCAGATAAGGATCTGCGTGACATCCCCGTCGTCATGGTCAGCATGATCACCGATCAGGGCATCGGCCACGCCCTGGGCGCCGATGACTACCTGACCAAACCAGTGGAAAAAGAGGTGCTGTTGCGATCGGTGGGCCGCTTTGCGCACCGTGCTGGCGCCGAAGTACTGGTGGTCGAGGATGACGCGGCCACGCGCGAGATCGTACGGCGGACCCTGGAACGGCAGGATCTGAAGGTCTCGGAAGCCGGGGATGGGAGGCAGGCGCTGGATCGGATTGCCGAATCGGAGCCGGATCTGGTTTTGCTCGATCTGATGATGCCGGTGATGGATGGATTCGAATTCCTGACCCGGCTTCGGCAGCAAGGCCTGGCGGCGCGGATCCCGGTGATCGTGCTGACCGCCAAGGTGTTGAGCGAGGCGGAGCAGCGTCAGCTCAACGACAGTGCGCTGGAGGTGGTGTCCAAGGACGAACACTGGCTGCAAACCGTCGCCGCAGAGGTCCGCAAGACGCTGCAGCCCCGGCGTCCAGGGACACACTGAGGGCCCGGGTTTGCGGCCCCGGTAGTTACGGGCAGCGCGATCAGCGCCAAAACGATTTCACGTCTGCCGGTTGCAACATGGAAAGGGCGGCCTTGCGGCCGCCCTCCAGATTCTCGCGACAAGTGTTCTCAAGCTGCGTGAATCTTGTACCAGGTCGAATTGGCGACTTCAAAGTGCCGAACTTCGGGCTTTCCTTCGAAGGTGTCGGTGAGAGACCGCATCAGGTCAGGATATACATCCTTCTCATACTTGCGCGCGTCAGCTTCTGTCTCCCAGAAGCTGATGGCGACGGACTCATCGTGTTCCTTGTCGAAAAAGGAAACTTCGTCACGGAACCCGTTCTGCTTCTTCAGCAGAGGGATCACCTTCTCTTCTATCCTGCGGGTCGCCAGTTCGTACTTACCTGGTTTCATCTGCGTTTTTACGAGCCTCGCGTACATATCGAGCCTCCTGCTTACGTACCAAGTAAAAGAACAACGTCGAGGATGCCCTCGGCGTACCCGCGCACCCGGAAATACACCGGGTGCATCCCAAGCAAAGTCCTGTTGAAGCCGGCTCGCCATGCGTGAATGTACGCATTTACAGCGGCCACAAAAAGTGCGGATCGCTGTGGTTGTTGATGTGCCGCAACATCGAATTGACTGGACCCGGACAGTCAATGTCCACACTCTTTGTTGCTAAGGGATTCCGTCTATCCCAGCAGCGGCAGAAACACGCTGTCCGCCCAGGGAACCTCCCTGTACAGCAGGATCATGACAAATACCGCCACATAGGCACGGCGGGTGCGTCGCTGCTCCACCGTGCATTGGGCCGCGCCCATGGCCAGCAGCAGCCAGCCAAAGCCATCGACGGTGGCTACCGCATAGGTCACGGTGCAATAGACCAGCAGCAGCGGATGCCGCAAACGGCTTGGGCCGCGATCCGCCGGCCACAGGAAGGCGATGGCCAGACTGGCGTTGATCAATACGTTCCAGGCGGTGGCGGCGATTGCGAGGGCCTTGAAGCGCGCCGGCAGCTCGATACCGCTTGTGCCGATCCCCGGTGACGCGTCCCGGTGCTGGGTGACGAATCCGTGTAAGGCTTGATAGGTCTCGGCATCCAGCCCACCGGCTATCTGTGAGAAACCCTCGAAACGGGGATCGACCAGCAGCGTTACCTGGAAGAATGTCCCGTCCACGTAGTGGTCCGAGAACGCAAACTTCCAGATACAGGCAAACAGCAATACCAGTCCCACCAGCAGGCGGCCGTTAAACGCCAGTGCTTTGTCCGTGTCCTGTGCCATCAGGGTCAGCGATATGGCCAGACACCAGTAGGCCAGCAGATAGGCGTGGTTGTCGGCCAGCGGCCAGTCAAGGAACACCCGGATCCCGGCGAGGCCGGCGAGGGCGAGCCACAGCAGCGGCTGATGTAGCCACCGCGAGCGTAACAACGCCGCCGCGGCCAGACTCAGGATCAACGGACGCACCGCCCAGTTGCCGATCGGGCGCAACAGCAGATCGAGCAGCGTCAGCCGCAAGGCCAGGTCGACGACCAGCGGGCCGGTCCGGCCGGCGATTACCGTGCGCGATCGCTCAGCGAGACTCAAGGGTGAAACGCTCTGTTCTCACCAGCCGCCCGTCGGGGGCCAGGCTACGACGGTCGTGGTCTGCCGCCCAGACCTGAAGCTCGATTTCATCCCATCGGATCGCGCCGCGGGATTCGAGCGCGGCCAACTTGGCCGCCAGGCGGCCGAGCCGCCGTCTGCTCGGCAAGGTGGTGGCGCGCCGGACCGTCTCCCCCAGGTCAGCAGGCAACGCAACTTCCCGACGGATAGATGCGTTCTGCACCAACACATGCAGATGACGTCGGCCCGGCGAATCGGTGGAGGAGAACATGCCGAAGCCGCCGCCCGACCAGGGCGAAAGACCCTCGGTCGCCGCCAGCCGCAACTGGTTGCTGGCGACCAGCGTCAACAGTAACGCCGGCAACCAATAGCGGACCGTCGCCGCCAGCCGACTGATCAACGCAGCGGTCGCTGCGCCGGACTCGGCGTGCTAATTGACGACGATGTAGACGGTCTGGCCACCACGGTAGACCTGCTCGTAGCGGGTGCCGTCGCAGTCGTAATAAGTAATACCGTTGACCACGACCATGTTGTATCGACAGCCCATGCGATTCCAGGATGCGACCGTGAGGTAGGCGCCTGCGCGCCAGCGATCCTCGTACCATTCGTTACGATCGTCGTAATACTCCTTGCGATCGTCATAGACTTTCTCACGATTATCCTGGCGCTCGTCGAGGTTGTCCTGCCGCTGATCGAAACGATCCTGACGATTGTCCTGGCGTTGGTCGAGGTTGTCCTGACGATTGTTCTGACGATCCTGGTTGGCGGGTCGTTGTTGCCGGCTGACGTCCCGATTCATATTTCGGTTTGACGACCTGCGTTGAGGTTGCACCCGCGAGCGCTGGAACGAGCCGCTGGCGGCAGGTCCACCGCGGCTCATGCCGCGGCCACCGCCGCCACCACCACCGCGTCGTGCTTCGGCGAAATCCAGTGCCAAAAAACATACGAGAGATGTCACCATCAGACTTGTAAGCAGCTTGCCGTGTGTCGGGCTCATGACGCGTCCTCCAGATCGGTGTCCACCGCCGGTACATAAAAACGGATCCGCTTTGCGTCTGCCGGCGGTCTGAATTCGAATTTGCCCTTGGTGTCCCTCGCGGGTATCTGCCAGTTTTTAAACTGCGCCCGGAACTGTGGCTGACCGGGTTCTTCCCGGTAAGTGATGACGATGCGCTTGAGGACGGGCTGGCCACCGCTGGCTATCCACATCTGAAAATCCGCATAGTCGTTGCTCATCAGCAGGTGCTCGCAGTCTACGCCGGCGACCACGGACTCACCCAGATACAGCGCGCCGGTCAGCTCGGACACAGCCTCATCGTAGAGATTGGTCGAGATGAGCTCGGACAACGGCGCCTTCAGGTTCAGTTCGCTGATCGCGAATTCGATCGCCGCGTCCAGGTCACCCGGCTGCTCTGCCGTGGCATAGACGTTCTCGTCCGGGATAAAGGCCCATATGTTCTGGCCATCGAATATCACGCTGCCGTTGACGCCATCGCGTCTCGAGGATTCCATCCACAGCCGGTCGGGCCGCGAGACAACGATCTTGCGTGAGTCACCGAACTCCACCGTGATGCCGGATTGTTGCACCACGTCGTAGCTCGACTCGGTTTCGTAGGCGAAGGACTTGGCCGCGCCAAGATAATCGGCCATGCCCTTGAATGCTTCGAGCGCTTCGGGGTCGATGGCGAGGGTTTCGAGGTCTTCCTCGGCAACTTGCTCGGCAGGCGTCTGTGCCTGAGCGGTCAGGATAAACATCATTGCCAGCAGGCAGGCCAGCATGCGGTCATGTAGTCTCATCGACATCTCCCTGGCGATCCTGTTTGCGGCCGCCGAACTGGCAGCATAGCCTCTCTTTTGGCGGGTATCGAACCAGCAGGCTAATTTCTTTTGCCGCGATGACCGCGCCGCGAGCGAAGTCTGCATGTTTTGTCCTCGAGTGATCCGGAGCCGGAACGATCATTTTGCGACGCGATGGCAGGCGCGTCTGGCCCCATCACTCGCCCTGCCGCCTGCGTTTTCAGCGTGGCGGGATAATCACGATCTGGCCGTCGCGCTGCTCCAGCCGGTAGCCGAATCGCTCGACCGGGACCACCGCTTTCACTCCGCGTGGCATCGCCTCTGCCCGTTCGATCCGATCGAGTTCATCCGGCTGCAGATACTGCAGTCGCTGCTCCCTGCTCATGGTGTCGAATCCCGGCACGATTTCCGCGTGCATCGCCAGCGGCCCTTTTTCTACCCAGATCAGGCGATATTCGCGCAGCAGGTCAACGCGGCCATTCCTTAGCAGGTATCCGATTGCCAGCAGATCAAGCTCACCATCATCGGTCCCCAGCATATCCGGTAGCATGGCCAGGCGGATCGAATCGTTTGACCAGAGAAAACGGCTGGAGAGCATCGCCACGTTCTTGACCGACGGTCGCAGTCGCATCTGTTCGAGTCGCGGGAGAAAGGTTTCGGGTGGTTCGATGGCGGCGAGGGCGAGCAGCATTTGTTTGTTCTCGCCCTGCGCGTATTCAAGGCTCATGACTTCGTCGATCAGCCGTGCCCGGACCTGATCCCCGCCCCCGGCGTTAATCACCAGCTGATACGCCATGGCCCGGTTGATCGCGAGATCATCATCGAGATGCTGTGCGGCCGAATCCGCGACCGCCTCCGGCGTATACCAGTAAAAGTGCATCATGGCGGCCATCAGCTGTGTGCCATGGCTGCCCGGGTCGGCAATAATCTGCGCGGCGAGCAGATCCGGCTTCTGTGGAACACCGGGTCGGGAACGCTGGTGTAAGGTCGTCCAGACGGCCACGCTGATGACCATCAGCACGATCAGGGCAACGCGGATCTTCAGGTTCATTGCACCATCCGTCATCAGCGATCGGGGACCGGATCGGTGATAGTGTACCCAAACGAGCTTTGCCTGCTTCCATGCGTAGTCTTTTGACACTGTATGGTCGGGCGGATGGCAATCGATGCCCGGAAGACCTCTCACCCGATATGAAACGCTGCAAGAACTGCAAGACGCCTCTAGAGGGGCCGTTCTGCCGCCAATGCGGGCAGCGTGATATCGACCTCGAGCGCCCGCTGCCGGAACTGTTCGGTGAGGTGGCTCGCGAGAGCCTTGATGTGGACGGGCGCGCGATGCGTACGCTGCGGATCCTGTTCCGCAGACCGGGCATGCTGACCACCGAGTATCTCGCGGGTCGTCGCCAGCGCTACACCCCGCCATTCCGTCTGTATCTGATCTTCAGCCTGTTGTTCTTCGTGGTCGCGGCCTGGGCCGTGGGGCAGGGTGTCTTGTTGAACCCAGGGCAGACGCTGGAGGCGGATGCGCCGGGGCAGGCCCGGTTTATCTCGGAGGATCTGCCTCGACTGATGTTTCTGTTCCTGCCCGTGTTTGCGCTGCTGCTGAAAGTGGCATTCCGGCAGCGACTCTATTTCGATCACCTGATCCACTCGCTGCATATCCACAGCGCTGCGTACGTCGTGCTGATCTTTGTGCTGCCGATGGAAGATATGGCTAACCGTCTCTGGTGGGCGCTGATCCTGCAGTTCAGCCTGACGTTCTACCTGCTCGCGTATCTGGTGATTTCTCTCCGACATGTCTACGGCTCAACCTGGCGGGCGACGGCCGCGAAGGCCGTCGTTATCCTCTTTGCGTATATGACACTCGTTGCAGGCGCTTCCGAAGCCTTGAGCCATCTGACGATGTCCGGGTCAGCCGCGCTGCCGTTTCTCACTGACTGAGTGCGCCCGCATACGGGTTTTTCCCGACAGCCGATCCGGACCTGCGCGGCGGCAAACGCGTCGGGATTCTCGCCGACCTCGACTTCGCTCAACACACAGGCATGTTGAACGGGCATCAGAGAGGCATCGAGGCGGGCTATCCCGCGTGGCAGGATCTGGATGGACCGCAGTTCAAGGCCAGCTGGAACGTCGCCAAAGCTTGGCAATATTGATTCTGATCGCATGCCGGGAGTTGGCAACCGCGGGCCCTGCTCGGAGGAGCATTGGCCCTATTTCCAGAGCGCCCTGTCAATCCTCAAGCGTCGATCTTTGGCTTTTTAATTTTTCCATCAGCTCACGAAAACGGGGCAGCGCATGCACCGATTCCAGGTCTGAATCGTTTTCTGCCCACTCGGCAATCGTCATGCCGCGCATACTTGCACGCTCCAGGCAATCCAGCGATAGATCAGTCTCGCCGATGATCGCATAGCCACAAGCGACGTTGTACAGGGTATCTGGGTTGTCGCCATCGAGCGCCAATGACCGTTGGGCAAACTGCATGGCCTTTTCGCTGTCGCCGAGCACGGCCAGACCGCCAACGCCGAGATTGAGCGCGCGCGTATCGTCGGGGTTGAGCTCGAGGCGCCGTTCGGCGCGCTCGACCCCACGGCGCGCGGCTTCCAGCGCCTGTTCCTCGCGTCCCTGGCTGCGATAGATCTGGCGCAGGAAGATCGGCGCCTGGAAATCGTCCAGGTTGATCTGTTCCGCCTTCTCGAACAGCTCGGCGGCACGGCTCAATTCGCCACGCTGGAAGCATACCCGGCCAAAGAAATACCAGGCATCGAACAGCTCCGGATCGAGCCGTAACGCAGTCTCAAACTCAGTGATCGCCGCAGCGTTCTGGCGGCGAACAAAATGACTCAAGCCGCGAGACACATGTGACTCGGCCAGACCAGGCCGCAGTGCCAGGGCCTTGCTACTGGCGCGCTCAGCTGCCGCCAGATTCGCCTCACTGGCGTTCCAGTACATACAGGTCATCGCATAGCTGTCGGCCAGCGCGGCCCAGGCACGTGCGTACCCGGGGTCGATCTCCACGGCCTTCTCGAACATCTGTATCGCAAACGCCATGTTCCTCGTTCCCCAGCGCTGAAAGTAATGCTGGCCTTTAAGATAGTAGTCGTAGGCTCTGGCATTCTCGGTGGTGCGACACTCCTCACTGGTACGGGTGCCCAGGGTGACTTCCAGCGCATTGGCCACATGGGTGGCGATTTCGATCTGGATCTCGAAGATATGTTCGAGCTCGCGGTCATAGCTGTTCGACCAGAGATGGAAGCCGTCACGGACATTGATCAGCTGTGTGGTAATCCGCAGGTGATTGCCAGCCTTGCGGACGCTGCCTTCGAGCACCGCCGCCACCTTCAGTTCCCTGCCGATTTCGCTGACACTGACCGGCGTGCCCCTGAAGCGGAACGATGAGGTGCGCGAGGCGACCCGCAGATTCTTTATCTGAGTCAGACGATTCAATATCTCCTCGGCGATGCCGTCGCACAGATAGACCTGGTCGTGTCCCGGGCTCATATCGTCGAAGGGGAGCACCGCTATCGAGGGTGTGGTGGAAGCCGGGGCAGAACCGTCATCCTCCAACCCCTCATCGCGAGCTGCGGACAGACCCGGATCGGTGTCTTTCCGGAAACCCTTGAGCGTCAGATCGAAAAACCAGGAAACCACCATCGCGATCGGGAAACACGCGACCACCAGCACGATAAGCAGGGTCATGCCCCAATCCGGGATGCCCAGTGGCGCGAAAGTCACTTCGCCGATCTGCAGCAAAACCCATGCCACGACCGCATACCCGGTGGCGGCCTGCAGCACCTTGCGCCGCTTTAGCTCCTCGAAAAATACGGCCAATCTGGAGCGCTGGCTGGTCATTCACTTGGCCCTCAGCTGGGAGGTTCGATCGTCCGTGCCCATGACACATTCCCAACGTAACGCCGGGCGCCAGCAATTGCCATACCCCGGAGAAGGGATGGCTCGGAGCCAGTTATGCCTTGCTGCTCGTCAGGCCCGGGCCGGGCCGGCGGCGCTGACAAGGGGCATGGCCCGCAAGGTCCTGGTGCCTCAACCGATTGCGATCAGCGCGGTCTTGCGCCGGTTGCGCAACTCATGGCGCAGGGTAAACACCGCGATCGCCAGCCAGGTGCCGTGGAACAACACGCCCATGGTGAACGTGACCACACCCGGTATCGGGCCGATGGCGGCCCGCTCAAAGAACTCATCGATGCTGGTCAACGGCGTCGGGTCGATGATCAGCTTGCCGATATAGGCGAACGCATTGATGCTAAAGATATAGGCGTAGTTGCGGCGCAGCCGCCGCCCGGTCGCGATCAGGAAGCTGACGTGGAATCTCGGCGTACGCAGATCACTCGCCAGCAATGTATTCCACTTGTCGTCCCGAGCGACGCCGTCGCCGGCCAATAGAGGTGCGTAAAAATCTGTCTCCATCAGCCGACAACGCGCCCGCCACACATTGAAATAGCGATAACGCCGGGCCTCGAGACCGAGGAATATGCCGACGATGATCATCACCAGGACCAGCGGCAGCGCCGACGCGTCATGATCGCTGTAACTCAAAGAGAGCGCGATCCCGGTAGTGACCACGGCCCAGTTGGTCGTGTTGTCCAGCCTGGTCCGCCAGCTGGTGCTGCGGCCGACTTCAGCCCGGTACAGATGCGCGATGGCGCCGATTTCGGCAGGGGTGAATTCGCGCTCCGGGGCGCTCTGTTCCATGGTGGAATCGGTCAACGCGGTGCTCCTGGTGTCGGATCGTGAGCCTGGATTAGGCAGTCTAGTCCATCACGGGATACCTGGACGACAGCTGCAACGTGCGGTCCGAGTGTAGCAATCACCTCAAAATACGTCCCTGACCGCATTTCCTTCCATGACCACCTATACTGGTACTCATACGTTCGATTGGGGGGGGGGGACGCATCATGACGCACTTCGACTGGCGCATCCGCGGACCAGAGATTTCGACCTGCAACTGCGACTGGGGCTGTCCCTGTCAATTCAACTCGTTGCCGACACACGGTAACTGCCGTGCCGGGGTAGCGATGCGGATCGATGAAGGGCACTTTGGCGACGTGTCACTAAACGACTTGCACTGGGCCGCCATGTTCGCCTGGCCCAAGGCGATCCACGAAGGCAATGGCGAGGCGTTGATGATCCTCGACGAGCGCGCCGGGGAAGCACAGCGCGAGGCATTGCTCGCCATTCTTTCCGGCGAGACATCGACACCGGGCGCAACTATGTTCAGCGTCTTCGCCTCGACCCTGACCAAAGTGCACGATCCCGTTGTGGCGCCGATCCTGTTTGAAGCGGATTTCGATGCATGGACCGGTGAATTCTCGGTGCCGGGCTATATAGAGGCGAAGGCGGCGCCGATTACCAACCCGGTGTCCGGTGAGTCCCATCGGGCGAAAGTGACGCTCCCGGGCGGTTTCGAATATCACGATGCCGAGTTCGTCAGCAGTCGCACCAACGCCACAGGACCCATACCGCTGGACTGGATCGACGGCCACGGTCATCTGTGCATGTTGCATATGGCGCCCAGTGGCCCGATCCGCTGACAGCGGCGCTGCGATCGGATCGCAGCCGGGGCTGGCCAGCCATGCGATAGAGACGCTCGCCCGTCATGACCGGCGGGTCGTCGCTGCGGCGCTCGCGTTGATCACCTTGCTTGCCTGGGTCTGGCTGCTGGCCGGCGCCGGCATGGATATGGACATGACCGGGATGGACCTGGACATGGTCATGCCGGTGGACTGGTCACCGGGCTATGCGTTTCTGATGTTCTGGATGTGGTGGATCATGATGATCGCCATGATGCTGCCGAGCGCCGCACCCATGATCCTGCTGTTCGCGCTGGTCAACCGTCGCAGCCGGGAGCAGGGCGCGCCGTGGACGCCGACCGCGGTCTTCACTGCCGGCTATCTCATCGCCTGGGGCGGATTCAGCCTGGTGGCGACCTTGCTGCAGTGGTGGCTCGAGCAGTCGGGTTGGCTGACCATGTCCATGGCCAGCGCGACGCCATGGCTGGGCGGCACGATCCTGATCGCCGCCGGCATCTATCAACTCACGCCCCTGAAGCACGCCTGTCTGCGCCATTGCCGCGGCCCGGTCGAGTTTATCAGCCGGCACTGGCGCCCTGGCCGCGCAGGCGCGCTGCGCATGGGGCTCGAGCACGGCGCCTTCTGCGTCGGTTGCTGCTGGGTGGTGATGGGTCTGCTGTTTTATGGCGGCGTGATGAACCTCTACTGGATCGTCGGGCTCGCGGTGCTGGTCCTGCTGGAGAAGATCCTGCCGGCCGGCCACTGGCTGGGCTCCTTGAGTGGGATCGGGTTTCTGATCTGGGGCGGATGGCTGCTGGTCTAGGGTCAGACCGACGCATGCCCGGCGACCATGAAATTTTCTTGACCGCGAAACAAGACCGGATACGGGCCCAGACGGGGTCGGAAACAATCCGCCTCCGTATCCAACGATAACGCCCCATGAAACGACGACAACCTTGGCTGACGGCCGGGCGCACCAGTCCGGGGCCCGGACCGGGGTTTGAAGGCGCGACATTCCCGAGTGGCCAGACGGTGACAGCTGGCTCCCGGTCTAGGACTCCAGCAGGTTCTCCAGCCGGTCGAGATCGTTGATCACACGCCAGCTGCCACCGCCGGCCTCGACCCTGGCGCGCCATTGTTCCAGGCGGCCGAGATACTCGCGGGGATCGATGTTGTCGGTATTGAGCTTGGTAACGTTTAGCGCCACCACCTCGAAGCCATCGAGCGGCAGATCGAGATCGCGAACGTAGCCCTCGAGCAGATCCTCTTTCAGGTCCGAGAAGATAAAGATCACTTTGCGTCCGGGCTCCTTCTCATCAAGATACTCGATGGCCTGAAGCAGGCCGCCGGTGATATCCGTGTTGGATGCGGGGCGGACGATCCTGACGAATTGCTGAACACGCTCGTTGAACTGGCGCTTCTGGCTGTTCACGGTGCTCGGCCGGTCGTCAAAGGTGACTTTGGCGATGATGTCCTTCTCGCTGAAGCTGCCGGTGTCGATCCGAGCCACGGCGAAGGAGTCGGTCGGCCCGAGTTCGGACAGGGTATAGGTGATGATGTTGGCGGCCTTGTCCAGCTGCTCGCTGTAGGTACCCGAAGTATCGAGCAACAGATAGGCGCCCACGTTGCGCGGTGCTGACGGCTGGCAGCCGGTGATCAGCAACACAAGGCTGCATGCAGTAACAAGCCTGCTCATGATGCCACCTCCCCGAAGCTGTCCGGATCGGACTCTGTGTCGGTGGGTCTCTGCGCCTTGCGGTCCATGCGCTCCTCCATCCACAGCGGCATAAAGATCAGCAGATCGTAGCCGCGCTGCAGCAACAGTCCCGAGTGATGGAACAGATTGCCCAGCACCCGCATGGCGAGCGTCAGGACCCTCATCAGCGCGATGCCGATGATGCCGAGGACGGTGCGCAGCGAATGGACAAAGGTCTCTAGTGGGATGGCGACAAAGACCAATGCGAACGGAAGGATAAAGCCCATGCCCATCTGCGCCGCGGTGGTGATCCACAGATGGCTGCCGGTCAGCACGCCGCCGGCTTCGCCGCGCAGCAGCGCACTGGTGGCAAGCTCGTCCTGCAGCAGCAACTCGCGCATATAGGCGAGGCCGGCTTCGACGCTCGCCAGCAGCGTGAGGATAAACAGCGTGATCCAGATCATGCGCACGCGCACCTTGTCCGGCAGCGCGCCGATGACCGGGAACAGCCGCGTAATACGCAGGGATTCCATCAGGAACAGGCCCATGGAGATCTCTACCATGATGATCACCAGCGCAGCGATATCCGCGGTCCGGAATCCCGCGATAAAGCTGGTTCCGCCCACCATCTCGGCCATCGGCCGGGCGATCAGAGTGAAGTTGATCGCCGCGCCGCCCACGGCGACAGCCAGCACCAGCGCGGAGACAAACAGCTGAACCAGCGAGGACGAGGACAGAAGTTGCACGGCGCGGTCAGTGCCTCTGACGATCTCCTCGTAGTCCTGCATATGCCGGTCGATCGTGCGCGAGCGCTGCAACAGGCTGTCGACTGTCTTGTTCACGGTGCCCAGCGTCTTCTTTATCCCGCGCCATTGCGGCATCATCGCGCGCAGGTGTTCATGGCGCTCATGACTGACCAGGCGATATTGCTCCAGCGCCTGCTTGTGCGCCTTGAGCAGCGACTTGTGGATTTCGCCGAGGATGTTGCTGACCATCGGGTCGCCGCGGTCCTCGATCTTGGCCACCGCTTCGACCGCCTTGACCCAGCCCGGCGGATCCGGCGGTACTTCGACGGCCTGCTGGTGGTCTTCATCGATCCGGGTGATCGCCACGTCAAGGTCGCGGCTCAGAGCCGGATAGCCCGCCAGGTCCTTCTGCACGGCATCGCTCACGCGGTCGAACTCACGCTCGATGATGCGCTCCTTCGCTTCCCGACCCGCTGCCAGCAGGACCTCCCGATTGCGCGCGGTCAGGCGCCCCTCGGCACGGTTCAGACCCCTGGCGCCGATCCTCAGCGCGTTGTGCAGACCATGGGTGACGACGTGGATCGCTTTGTGCGCGGTGCCCCGCGCGAGATACAGCGTGGCAATCGCCAGCACCAGCCAGATCAAACCCGACAGCATCGGGCTTGGCGTGATCATAAAGAACTCGTTGACGGACATGAGACTCTCCCCGTTCAGGCGTATCAGAATCGGCGCTGCCGCCGGTTCGGCGTCAGCCATGTGACTCCATATCGCGGACGTGTCGCAAAGCGCGATCGAGGGGTATGGCCGGCAGGATGGCCAGAAGCATGGCGAGAAGGCCAGAAGGGACGGGCGGCACAGACACGTGCCTGAGACGAGATGCGTTCACCCTGGCAACCCCGCTATCCTAGGTCAGACCCTTAGATCGGTGGCTTTGCGACCCCTCCTTTCGAAGGGTGTGCCTTTTTCAAGTGGGCTCAGCCTGTCACAGCGTCTTTCGCGCTGTCAATGCAGATTTGTAAGTGCCCGCAGTGGTTAGGGCAATGCGACCGCGATTCGTCTTATGTCAAATCTTGAAGCGGCCCGAGGCCATGATCGAGAGCACGTTTGTCGTGCTCCAGTCTTCGGCATCGGCGTCGTAGGTCACGTACTCACCGTATTCCGAGAAGACGATGCAATTACGCCCCGCGGCCTTGGCATAGTAGAGCGATTCGTCGGCACTCTTGATCGCAGATTCAAGCGTGGCCTCTGACGAGGGCATCACTGACGCGGCGCCGATGCTGACGGTCACCATCCCGAAGGATGACCCGGGGTGCGGCATTTGCAGATCAAAAACGGCCTTGCGCATCCGTTCCGCGACGACCAGCGCGTCGTTCACGGTGGCGCCGCCGAGGATCGCCACGAACTCCTCGCCGCCATAGCGTGCCACCAGATCCAGCGGCCGCGATGCGCATTCCCGCAAAGTCTGTGCGACCTGGCGCAGACACTCGTCACCAGCCTGATGGCCTGAACGATCGTTAAAGATCTTGAAGTAATCGATGTCCAACATGATCAGCGCGGCCGGGGTCTTCTCGCGCGCGCCCTGGCGCCATACCCGCGTTGCGAAGGCATCGAATTCGCGCCGGTTGGGTATTCCGGTCAGCGGGTCCTCCTTGCTGAGACCGCTCAGTCGCTCATTGGTCGCCTCCAGTTCAGCGGTGCGCTCCGAGATCTCTACATCCTTTAACGCGATCGCCTGGGTCAGTTCCCGGCGCAGGGCCTCTCCAGCCGCCATGGATTTTTTCAGACGGTCGTGCGCGACTCGCAGGTGTCGGGAACGGCGACGCATCTGGCGGAAGATCGGGAAAAACTCGTCGGGCGTGTTCTCCGGCGCCTCGAGGGATTCCTCCGCGCCGTCCACGCGGAAGCCGGACACGGCGCGATTCAGGTCGGCGACCGAGCGGGATACCCGTCTGACGATACCGCCTGCCAGGAGAAGTGACAGGATACAGGCAGCAAAGATCAACGCCGCGCTGACCACATAATCTCTCACCATCTGCTGAGTGATCTGGTCTAGCGGGACGCGCAGATAGACGGTCCAGCCGTTGTGCGTCGGAGCGTATGCACCAAGGAAGAGGCGCTCCTGCTCGCCGTCCTCGACAGCGAAGTTGTAGCTGCCGGCCTGATCCAGATTCGCTGCGGTGGCAACAAGCGGATCGCCCGAGATCGTTTCCAATTCACTCAGACCTGCTTCATCAGTGGCGTAAATAACGCGGTTCTGCCGATCGACAAGCACCATGACGCTGTCATCGAGCCGCGGGCGTTCAGCATCTATGCGGCTAAAGGTGCGCAAGTTGAGAGAGCCCTCGACGATCCCTAACTTCACACCTTGATCATCGATCATTGCTGCGCTGACAGCGACGATCGGATCGCGCCCAAGGTCGCGCCCCTGAAAGACCTCGGAGATAAACGGCCTGTTGTCTTCCAATGGCCGACGGAAGTACGCACGATCACTGACGTTGTGTCCGCGCAGTTCTGCCAGGGGCGTCAGGAACCCGGTCATGTTGGAGGTAGCGGTGACGATCTGCCCGTCTGCATCGGCGCTCAACATGGTCAAAAAATCCGGATAGATCGCGTGGTAGAGCAGCAGCCAGTCGGTCAAAGCGTCCTTGTCATAGCGGCCGCCCTTGATCACCGCGTGTGCCGCGCCGGTCACGCCGGCCAGATGTTTGTCCATAAATTGATCGACGGCGTTGGCCATCGACACAGCCGCCTCCTCCAGTCGGTTGGACATACGATCCTGGCGCAGATGGGCGGAGCGCTCGGCGAGGATCAGACCGAGGGCTGCCGCCGGTACCGTGCCGACCAGCGTTAGCCCGATCAGCAGCCCGGCACGCAGGCTACCGCCGCTCAGTCGCCGTGCGGCGGCGCGGGATGAACTGGCGGCGACAAACTGGATGATGGCGTAGGCGAGCACCAGCCCCAGCAACAACAACGCCAGCGTCTGTGCCCAGTCGTGCCAGAACATGATGGCGTCTGCCGAGATGAGTGGGTTGGCCGTCAAATTCCTTTCCTCTACAGGCTGTTATCGGCCCGAGAGAGGAGTTCTTGAGACGACCAGGGGCCCGGGAGGAGGAAAAAACACCTATCGGGCGGGTTCGGGGCACGATATCCCGGAACGAGGGGTTTACTGACTGATCAAGCCCGCGATGGCAGGTCACCGGGCGGTGGCATGAGACAGAGAGGAAACGCGGGTGATCTGTCGTGACCGCGGGTCTCCGCAGGCCAGGACCCGGACCATTCGCTTAAAGGAGCTGGTTCAGCCTCGGCGGCAGATGCGCTTGTGCGGTGTAGACCACGCCCAGCGTGGCGCCCTGGTGGACCCGTGGTGCGCCGACCGCCGCTCCCCAGCTCACGACCGCGTATCGCGTGCCTGACTCAACCGCCAACGCCGTGTGCACAAAGCGATGATCAGACGGGAATGCCACCAGCATCCCCGGCCTGGGCTGTATGGTCAGATCGAGTTCATCAAAGCGCAGCGCGCCGCCGCTGAAGTCGTCGTTCAGATAAATCAGCAGGCTGTATTGGCGATCCTCGGCGAGTCTCCACTCAGCGGCGCTCTCGTCCCATACTTCCGAATCGTTATGGGCGCCGTAATGACCGCCCGCGTCATACCTGAGGATGTCGGGGAATTCGAACCACGCGATCCGCGTAGCGTAATGCGGCTCTACGCAGTCGAACATCGCACGAGCGACGAGCGGTACGGTATGGTCCCCGATCGCGAATGTCTTGATCGTCGAGGTGACCCGGACCGCGGACGTCCGGTAGACGTTGCGGCCCGTATCGGCGCCATCTGCCAACACCCGTCCTTCTTCACTAGGCTGATGTTTTGCCAACTCGACCAGCTGCTGGCACAGCGCTTTGGGCAGAAAACGCTCGACGGTCAGCACGCCGTGCCGATCTATCCGCTCCGCGCCGTCGACGCCAGGGCAAAGCGCGTTCGCGGCTGCCGGGGTGATCATCATCGTCGGCGGCTCGACCGGGAAGCGCTGTATCTGCGGCACAGAGCTGCCGCAACAGTGTTTGAACCGTCGCCCGCTGCCGCACGGGCACGGGTCATTGCGTCGGGCTGTCTGCGGCGAGGCCATGATCAGAGCTTACCAGTTCGCGCTGCGTCTACGAGAACGCCTGCCAGCGCGAGCCGCAGTCCGACAGCCGTCCCGGTCCGCATCAAAGACGGGTCTTCGACTCCATCCAGTCGGCCGACCGCCAGGCGTCTGATTCGAGCGTCGGGCCTGTTCGGCCGGGCCCTGTTCACCGGTAAACTGAGCGGTATCTGTCGAGCCGGGAAGACCGGTCTTTGATCCCCGATATTTGCGAGAGCAGGATGCCCCTATCCGCCACGATCGAGATTGCTGCCGCCGGCCCGCGCGTGTGGTCGATCCTGACCGACACCGATCTGTGGCCGGTCTGGGGCCCCTCGCTAAAAAGGGTCGAGTGTGCCGAGCGCTTTGTCGCCGCGGGCAGCCGTGGACGCGTACAG
>JBATKC010000389.1:0-9282 GCA_049669065.1 Gammaproteobacteria bacterium | reverse complement strand
GGTTTAGGGTCTTGATCAGGTTTTGGCGCAACATCGTGAGTCCCCAGCCAGGAAAGGTTATCGATTTAGCAGACTAGTGTTGTAGTGAAGTATAACACCAACCTACTAAAACGCAATACCGGGCGTGCGCCGGGCTTTCGCCATCGGAATCGAAGTAATTATAAGGAAAACAGGGAGGTAGGATCGACTCCCCGAGATGACTACCGCGGGGATTCAGACGCCGGCCGACCGACGGGGCGGCCGGGAACTCTATTCGGTGCCGGTTTTCGCGGTGGTCTTGATCTGAGCCAGGGCCGCGGTCGCGAGCAGATTCATGTCGGCGACAATGGCGACTGCCTCCCCGAGAATCACGTCCGGAACTTCCTCGTCGCCGACGTCCTCGAGCGTCTCCACCGGATCCATCCCAATTTTGGCCCGTCGCTGATTGATCCGCGCCAGCTCGGCGGCCTGTCTGGATTCCCTTTCGGCGCGACGCTGCTCGAGATTCAGCGAAACCGTGTCGTGAGCGAATTCCGCGGTGCGCGCCTCGATATCAGAAACGAGGAAGTCGAAGTCCGGATCCGTCAGCGCCCTCCGGGTATGCGTGTCCTGCAGCAGCGTCACTGCGGTGTCCAGTGGGGCGTCGGCGGCGTAGTCCGTCGCCTGGATCTGGTCCCAGGGGAGTGCGGAAGGCCGGCTGCTTTCACCCACATCCGCCAGATCGATCGAGGACGGCAGTTCGATATCCGGCAGCACACCGCGGTGCTGCGTGCTGCCGCCGGTGACCCGATAATATTTTCCGATGGTCAGCGTCAGCTGGCCAAATTTGGGATCACGCCCTGGCGCATATCGATCCAGCGGATAGAGATTTTGCACCGTGCCTTTGCCAAAGGTCTGCTGACCGATGACGATACCGCGATTGTAGTCCTGGATTGCGGCCGCAAAGATCTCTGACGCAGAAGCGCTATAGCGGTTGACCAGCACCGCCAGCGGGCCGCCGTACATCTTTTCCGGCACCGGATCTTCCAGCACTTCGATGCGGCCATTGGTATTGCGCAGCTGGACGATGGGGCCGCGTTCGACAAACAGCCCGGTTAATGAGGTCGCTTCCGACAGGTGTCCGCCGCCGTTATTGCGCAGGTCGATCACCAGTCCGTCGATGCCTTCCTGCTCCAGTTCCCCGATCAGCCGGCGCACGTCGGCAGTGGTGCTGGTGAAGTCGGCGGCTCCGGCGGCCCGCGCGTTGTAGTCCTGATAGAAGCTCGGCACCTCGATCACGCCGATGTGCAGCGTGCGACCGTCCTGCTCGATTTCCACGCGGCTCTTCTGCGCTGCCTGAGCCTCGAGCTTGATCTTGTCGCGCACCAGCGGGAGCACTTCTTCCGGGCTCCCCGGAGCGGCACCGGCGGGGAGGATCTGCAGCCTGACCGTCGAGCCACCTGGTCCGCGGATCAGCTCTACCACCTCGTCGAGACGCCAGCCGACGACGTCCACCATTTCCCCGTCGTCGCCCTGCGCGACTGCAGTGATTCGATCGTTGGGTTTGAGTGAGCCGTCGATGGCGGCGGGCCCGCCCGGGATCACGTTCATCACCGCGACATAGTCGTCCTGCACCTGCAGGGACGCGCCGATGCCGTCGTAGGACAGGCTCATCTGGATCCGGTATTCCTCTGAATTGCGTGGCGAGAAATAACTGGAATGGGGATCGAGCGTATGCGAGTAGGCGTTCATAAAGGCTTCGAACACATCGTCGCTCTTGATCTGGTCGACGCGTTTCAAGACCTGTTCATAACGGCCGCGCAGGATGCCAGCGGTCTCGTCCCAGCTCTTGCCGGCAAGCACCAGACTAAGGCCGTCATTCTTGACCCGCTTGCGCCAGAGTTCGTTCAGCTCTTCAGTAGTGGCCGCCCATGGCATCTCCGAGCGGTCAAAGACGTAGAACTCGTCGATGGTAAAATCCGGCCCCTTGTCCAACAGGCCCAGCGCGTAGTTCAGGCGCTCCCGCGTCCTCTCTACATAAGTCGCATAGATCATGAAGGCCGGTTTCAGATCGCCGCGTTTCACCGCGTCGTCGAGTTCGAAGCGGTATTGCTCAAAATTGGTGATGTCGCCGGCGAGGAAATACTGGCGGTTACCGTCCATGACTTCGATATAGCGATCAAGGACGTCAGAAGAGACTTGGTCGTCGACCCGGATCTGCCGATAATGGGAGCGTTCGAACAGCGTCGTGACCAGCCGGCTGATCTTGGCGTGCCGGTCCGACGGCTCGAGCCCTGGTGCATCAGCCGTGGCCATACCTGCCAAGGGCAGCAGACTCAGGGTCAAGGCGAGCAGCACGCCGCGGCGGAGTGAAGAAAAATTCAATAGACTTTCAGGCATCGCTATCTCTTGGGTCAGGTGCGGACGGGATCGGACCCGCCAGTCGGTCCTAGGCTAGAGCTCATCTGATGGCTATTCAAGACTTAAGTCACAATCTTTAACTTAATACTAGGGTCGACCATGCCGCCACTGGCAATTATCACCGGGATTCTGCTTGGGACATCGGCCTCGATCGCGTCCGGGCTGGCTGTGGTACTGATCCTGTTCCTGGTACTGGCCGACCGGCATCCCCGGCTGGCCTCGGAGTACCCGGCGCTGCTCGAGAGTACCGCGATATTTGTTGTTATGACTGCTATTTGTGCCATCAGTTTCATCGGACTGCTTCGGCGCCGGCGATGGCGGTGGTGGGCGCAGGGCATGATGTGGGCCGGCCTGGCCGCGACGGTGGTCTATTTCCTGCCGGCCGGATGAGGGCCGGAGCGATCTTGGGGAGGAGGGCAGAAGCATGCAGCAGGCCGCAATGATCATCGCCCGTCTGAGACGCCTGCTGGCTCCGGTATTGCCGCGAGCCTGGACCGCGGCCGTGCCGGAGACCGAGCTGGGCCCTGGTCCGCTCAAGCCCTCGGGCGCGGCCACAGAGATCGATCCTGCGGCCCCGGCGTCGTCCTGGGTGGTTTGGGAAGTGAGTCCGTTGCGCCGCGAGACGCCCCGGCGGTCGTCAGAACAACGAGAACGGTGATTTACCGCTGGATTTGGTGCCGCGCCGGGTCCGTTCGCGAAGCCGGCGGTTCCGCATCCGGGACTGCAGCTCCCGGCGGCGCACCGCCAGCCATTCCTCACGAGTGACCTCGTCTTCGGCATCACGGCCGCCGCGACGTTTTTCCTCGACTGAACGGAAGCGGCAGAAATCGGCGAAGGCATCGATCTCGTGACGCAGCTCGCGGACCACGAGTTCGACCATGATGGCGTCATCGAGGAAGCCCAGACCCGGGATGTGATCCGGGATCAGATCCTCAGGCTCACCGAAGTAGGCGAGTGCGTTCACGACGCGTAAAGTCTCTTCTTCGGGCAGCCGCCATTCCTCGTCTTCGACCATGTCGATCATGGTCTGGATCCGGGACAGGCGGTCGCCAACAAACTCCGGAATCTCGATCTCGGCGACCGAGCTGAGCAGCTTGCGGGCGGCGCCGAGCACCTCCGCTTGCGGCTTTTCGGCGGCGGCGTCCCGTGCCTCCCGCATGATCGTGCGGAAGTGACCTAGGTCAGCGGTGCTGAGTTCGAAACTTACTCTCAGACTCATTGGAGTCTCCGCAGGATCAGTGGTGGAGCAAGCCTACGCGGGACCCAAGTTATCGTCAAATGGCTCAGCGGGGCCTGCCACGGGGGCTATTGCCGGCGCTTCCCGCTGCATCTTCGGACGCCATGACTGATATCGGATAACCGCCAGGGAACCCTGGCTGTCGATGCATATCTATAGCCTGTAAGATCACGGAGGATACAGGTCGGGGGCGGCTCATACGGCATCGGCTTTGGACAACTCAAACTCAACCTTTGCACGGACCTTCGCCGATCTGAGGCGAAGGCGCGTTTTCCGCGTCGCGGCGACCTATGCGGTGGTCGCCTGGCTCGTCATCGAAGTCGCATCAGTCGTGTTCCCGGCCTTGCATGTGCCCGAGTGGGGGCTGACCGTGGTGGTGAGTCTGGCGCTGATCGGTTTCCCTGTGGTGCTGCTGCTTGGCTGGTTGTTCGACATCACGCCGTCCGGTCTGGTCAAGACAGAGCCATTGGCTCAAGGCGCCAGGGAGGTGCACAGGGTCGCGCGTCGGGCGATCGATTTTGTCGTCATCGGGGTGCTGCTGGCCATCATCGGCTACCTGGTCCATGACCAGAACCTGATCGCCCCCTGGGTCGGCGAAGACAAATCCATCGCGGTGCTTCCGTTTGTCGACCTCAGTCAGGAAGGTGACAACGAATATTTCAGCGACGGCATATCAGAGGAACTGCTCAACTCTCTGGTCGGCGTCGATGGCCTGAGGGTTGCAGCACGTACCTCATCGTTCGCGTTCAAGAATCGTAATGAGGACATCCGCGCCATCGGCGAGCAGCTGAACGTGGAGACGGTGCTCGAGGGCAGCGTCCGACGTTCGGGCGACCAGGTCAGGATCACCGCACAGCTGATCAATGTGGATGACGGTTTCCATCTGTGGTCGAGCACTTATGATCGACGCCTTGATGATATTTTTTCGATCCAGGCCGAGATCGCGCAGTCGATCGTCGATGCGCTAAAGCTGCAGCTGATCGGTGACAGTCAGGTCATGGTCGCGGCGTCGGCCGATGTGGACATCCGTGCCTATGATCTCTATCTGCTCGGGCGCCATCACTGGCATCAACGCACCCCCGAGTCGCTGAACCGGGCTCTGGAACTGTTTCAGCAGGCGATCGCGATCGAGGCGAGTTTTGCCCTGGCATACACCGGGCTGGCCGACACGTATCTCTTGCTTGACGGGTATGGCGATCTGTCCACCGAAGATGCGTTGTCCCGTGCCGAACTCCCGGTCGCCCGCGCGCTGGCCCTGGATGACCAGCTCGCCGAGGCTTATGCCTCGCTGGGTCTGCTCCGATTTAATCAAAAGGATATCAGCGCTGCCGAGCTCGCTCTGCGCAAGGCCGTGGACCTCAACCCCAATTACTCGATGGCGCACATGTGGCTGGGTCTTGTGCTCGACCGCAGCACCGGCCCCGAGGCTTCGCTGGCGGAATACCGGCGCGCCATGGAAGTCGATCCGCTGCATCCGGTGGTCCAGGCCAATTTCGCCCAGGCGCTGGGCGCGACTGGTCGCTACCAGGATGCGGTGAGCCAGAATCTCGCGCTCCTGCAAAGGGATCCGGGCATAGACTCGGTCTATTTCACCCTTGCGCAGCTCCACGAGCGTTACGGACAGTTGGGCGAGGCGGCCACGATCGCCGGTCGCGGCATCGAACAGACGGATGGCCCGCTAAGCTATCTGGCGCTGGCCACGGCAGTGGCCAAGCTGGGTGATCTGCACCGTGCCACCGCCTATCTGAGAGAAGCCAGGGAGCGCCTTGGGGACAGCCACAAGACGCTGGGCGCCGAAGTGTCATTTCTTTTGGCCCTCGGAGATATGGGTGCCGCCGATGCCTTGCTTGATGCAGAGCAGCTCGGCGACAAGATCGAAGACGATGATTGGGCGACGATGGAGCGGATGTATTGGGCCGGTTTTGTGGCCATGCGGGCGGGGGATTACGACATCGCGATCAATCGTCTGGAGGCAGTCAGGCGGTTTGCCGGACAAATGATGGGGCCCGAGGAGTCATTGAGGATGGCCTCCATCTTGGCCTATGCGCAGCGTGGTGCCGGTAATGAGGTAGCGGCGGCACAGATTCTGGAAGATGCGATCAGCAAGTCCGAGTGGGCGTCGAAGGCTGGCTGGCGTTTACCGCAGATCGATGCCCTGGCCGCCCTGTGTCTGCATATGGCCGGCCAGGAAGAGTCCGCGCGCGCGCGGCTGGCGGGCGCCGTGGCGGCGGGCTGGAGAGACTACCACGCGCTGCGGCTGCAACCTGAGGCTGCCGACTGGTTCAGCCAGCCGGGTATGTCGGTGATACTCGATCCGGTGCGCCGGGATCTTGAGAGCATGCGCGCCGGGCTCCGCGATCTTCCGGCCGTGGAGGACCGCGTGGCCAGCCTTCAGGACACAGCCCGATGAATTCAGGCGGCAGTTTCCCGGAACGACACGCAAGCGTTATCCACAGCGCGCCGGTCAGACCAGGCCCGCATCATCAGGCGCTGATCGGAGCCCCGGTTGCGATCGCGTACAAGGCCATAGAGCGATGATGTCATCGGAGCGACAGACTGGGTCGCCGCATCTTCTGGTGCCGAGAGCCCTGTTCATCTATCTGGTCTCGATCTGGATGATGCTGGTCTGGACAGACATCGATACCCACAGCGCGGGTTTCAGATACCTGATCTCGTCATCTCTGTTGATGGGGTTCCCGTTATGCATCTGGCTTGCCCGGCGCATGGCTCCGACCGCCCGGGGCGCGGGTGTGGTGCGGACGCTTGCGGCCTCGATTGGCGCGGTGCTGCTGCCCCTGTCAGCGTTATGCCTGTCGCAGCTTGTCGACGGACACGCGAGCAGGGATGCAGACGGGCACGAGCTTGTTGCTGCCTCGCTGGTCGAAGCACTCGAGAGTTCGCAAAGTCCCGACGGGCTGCGTTTGCGCATCCGCGGTCTCACGCTTGCCCCGGCCTATCTGGCCATGACCGGGCCTGGTCTGGCGCGGGCCGAATTGCTGGTCGACACGTCTCTTGTACCCGACATGGAAGGGCAGAGCCTGATGATCGAGGCGCGTCTGCTCGGAACCAGCGACGGCCGCCTGGTCTGGCGTACCGAGTACCGGGTCGACGCGGCTGATATCAAGGCCATCCGGCGGGTGCTGCTGAGAGCGCTGAGCGAAGGCATGAGCCGCACCTGTGAGGGCGAGTCAGTCGGTGAGGGTGAATTGATATAGCGGCGACGGATGCCCGTCCCCAGGGCTGGCGGGTCGCGGGGACTGGCCTAGTCGCGGCGGGGCGAGAAATGCAGGCCGGGGTGCCGGTCCTCATCCAGACCGAAAAAGACTCGCGTGCTGTTGCCTTCCCAAAGGGTCAGAAACGGCACTTCCTCCAGTTCACGGAGGTAGACAAGAAATTCCTCCGGTGACGAGGGGCGATTAAAGGCATACGCCGCCATCATGGTGCTGGTCTCCGAGAGCAGCTCAGCGCGGGTGGTCCCCAGGGCGATTGGAGACGAGGCCTTTTCCGGCAGGGCATAGCGATCGGGATAAGCGTCGATGGGGGTGCCGACCGAGGGTGTTGCGGCGCGCAGCGCATCAGCAGGCGCGGCGGCTGGTGGATCGGCAAGGACCAGGGCTGGCTGGAAGATCAGCGCGGAAGCGGCCCAGGCGCGCAGCGTCACCGCGCCAGCATTGATTGTATTGTGCAGTGCACTATACTTCATCAGTAATCTCTGATATAAGATCCTTATGCAAAATCCAAAGTCCTTTAGTAAACGCCTCAGCGATACCCATCGTCTGATCAGCCTGCTCGAAATCGCGCCGAAACGGCGTGACGCAGGTCTCACTCCTGGCGCAGACGCCAGTCGCCCCAGTCCTGCCGGCCGGCCGGTCCGTTAGGACTCTACGGTTTCCGTCGGTCCTTGTCGACGGAGTCAAACGGCACATCGTCCCACGAGCGCGTTTTGGGGAGATTCGAATACGTGTCGTAGGGATTGAACCCGGATTCACGCCAGTCGCGCTCTGCGGCCGGCTTCTCTTTTTTCCGATTCTTGCCTCCCGACCTCTGGCTCGGGTCGACGGCTGACTCATACGGATTGAAGCCCTCTATCACGTCCGTTTCATCGAACGCGGCCGGTTGCGGCTTCCCCTCGGATTCCGTCAGACCCCGGCGCATGATGCCCTCAACATGCTTTTCCGAGGCAGGGTTCGCCGTTTTTTCTGCTTGTTTTTTTCGGCTGAAGTAGCCCATGACACCCCTCCAAACTTTTTCCCCCTCAGCCGTCGAAGACAGACCGAGACAAAATAATTATACGGGGCAAGGGCTTAGGTGAAAAGTGACCCAGGTCACATTTTTTCAGGGGCTGTTTCCGGCTGAGGTCGACGGCGCAGTGGCAGCCACAAGGCACGCAACAGCGTGATGCCGAGCAGCGGGCTCAGGACCACCCCCCATGCGGCCAGGTGGCCCCGGCCCATATCCTTGAGGATGCTCCCGTAGAGATCCAGCAGGCCTTTACCTTCTGTCGAATACTGGCCAAGCAGCTCCTGACCGGTGAAATAAACCGCGATCGGCACCAGGATGATCCCGCACAGGAGCAACACACCATTGAGGATCATTTCGAAACGAAGACGGCGGCGCCAACCGCCGGCGACCGGATCCGGCTGACTGACGTTTGGCTCTGACGCCTGATTCACGATCGCTGGTCTCCGTCGTCATGCCTGGAGCGGATGCCGTCGAGGATGGTATCGCAAACCCGGAGAGCGAGCTGCCGCACCTCCGCCGGGTTGGCCGGATTCACCTTGCCGCTGCCGAGGATCAACATGGTCAGGCCGTGGACCACGGCCCAGGCGGAGATTACCACGCTGTCGGTGTCCTCGCCCCCAAATACGCTGGCCTGGCGCCCTTCGTCGATGATGCGGAAGATCCCGGCGTAGGCGTCCTCTGCGCAGGCGTGCAAGGTCTCCGGGACATCCTCGGATTTCATCATCCCGCCGTACATCAGGTGGGTGCGCTCCGGGTTCTCGGTGGCCCACTCCACATAGGCCACGCCGGCGGCTCGCAACTGCGCCTCAGGATCATCCGGATAGGCGTCGTGGGACGCGTTGATCATCAGCGCAAGACGATTGAAACCGGCCTGAGCGACGGCCTCGAGAAGGCCGGCCTTGCCGCTGAAATGCCGGTATGGTGCAGAATGACTGACCCCGGCCAGCTTCGCCACTTCGCGCAGGCTCAGCGCCGACAGGCCCTGCTTTTCCAGCAGATGCTCGGCAGCCGCGACCAGCGTGCTGTGCAGGTCGCCGTGGTGATAGCTGTCTCTCGCAGGGAACGATTTTGACTTGGACCCGGTCATATCGCGGCGCAGTCTATCATGAATGTTGACACTGACAACATCAGATGTTTACATTGCCCACATCCCCCTCCCACTGCGGCATGAAAGCTATGGCTCGCACGATCATTTCCCCCGTATTGGTGCTTGCTGTCGCCGCATTGACCAGCGGTTGCGGGCAGGATCCGGAAGCCAGCGGGAGCGACACCGAGGCGCGATCCGTGCGCGTGGCGTCTGTAGAGATCGCGCAGGGCGCTCGTGAGCTGAGGATTTCCGGGATTACGCGCGCGGCCCGGCGCGCGACCCTGGCGTTTCTGGTCTCCGGCACGCTGACCGAACGCAGCGCCGATCTCGGCACGGC
>JBATKC010000388.1:0-2521 GCA_049669065.1 Gammaproteobacteria bacterium | reverse complement strand
GCGCTGTGCCGCCCGCCGCTTCTGGCGCTGGCGTCAGTGCGACTGAGGGTCGCGCCGCCGCGGCGGAATCTTTGTGGCGGAATTTTTTTGCCGGCTCGATTCGCAGTATCATGCGGCAGGTCGGCGGAGCGCCCGCCCGTTTTATCAGGGACGACACCTTCAAGGATGTTTGAAATCGTACGTGCCGGCGGCTGGTTGATGTTGCCACTTCTGCTCTGCTCGGTGGTCGCGGTCGCTATTATCATCGAGCGGCTGTGGACACTCAGACGGCGGCGGGTATTGCCCGATGATCTCACCGTCAAGGTGTGGGAATGGGCGCACAACCGCAAACTGGACGAGTCTCATCTGCGCGCGCTGTCGGAAAGTTCGCCGCTGGGTCAGATCCTGGCCAGCGGGCTGCTGAACCGGAGCCGCAGCCGCGACATTATGAAGGAGAGCATCGAGGACACCGGCCGGCATGTGGTCCACGAGCTCGAACGCTATCTCAATTCTCTCGGCACGATCGCCGCGATTACTCCGCTGCTGGGCCTGCTGGGCACCGTCATTGGCATGGTCAAGGTGTTTACCGCGATCACGACCCACGGGGTCGGCAATCCCACGGTGCTCGCAGGCGGCATCTCAGAAGCATTACTGACCACCGCGGCGGGCCTGTCTATCGCCATCCCCAGTCTGATCGGCTACCGCTATCTGCGCGGCCGGGTCGACAGCCTGGTGGTGCAGATGGAAAAAGAAGCGATGAAGCTGGTCGATACCATCCACCGAGGTGAGTCGGCACAGGTGCCGCGGAGGTGAATCTGCGTCCCACCGTGCGCGAACAGCCCGAGGTCAATCTGACCTCGCTGATCGATGTGGTGCTGTTACTGCTGATCTTCTTCATGGTGACGACCAGCTTTGTGCGCGAGACCGAGATCCTGCTGCAGCTGCCCGAAGCAGAAACCGCTCCGGTCGCGAGCCAGGATGAAAGTCTGGAGATCACCATCACCGCTCAGGGCGATTATCTGGTCAACGGCCGTCAGGTGATCAATCGCCGACCGGCGACCTTGCGTCGGGCTATGGCCCAGGAGGCCGGCGAACGGCGCGACGTGGCGATCGTCATTCGGGCTGACGCACGGGCCCCGCATCAGGCCGTGGTCACCGCGATGGATATGGCGGGGCGGCTCGGTTTCGGCAAGATCAACATCGCCACCGTGGAGCAGCCGGCAGGCGACCTCAGATGAGCCGCCGCCGGCGCGACGAACGTGGCGCAAGAGTTTACCGCCGGCTGCTGGGCTACACCACGGCTCACTGGCCGATGTTCGCACTCGCGCTGTGCGGCATGGTGGTCTACGCGCTGACCGAGACCGGTTTCGCCGCCATCATCAAGCCATTGCTGGACCAGAGCTTTGTCGAGCGCGATCCGACTTACATCCGGCTCATGCCGCTGGCTATCCTGGGGATCTTTGTCGTCCGTGGCATCGCCAGCTTCGCCTCGACCTATTGTATGGCGATGGTCGGCCGGCGCGTGGTCAAGCAGGTCCGGCAAGAGGTGTTCGATCAGTTCCTGCGTCTGCCGACCGCCTATTTCGATCGCAATTCCTCGGGCATGTTGCTATCCAAGCTGACCTACAACATCGAACAGGTGGCCCATTGCACCTCCCAGGTCATCACCATCCTGGTCCGGGACACGCTGACCATCACCGGTCTGGTGGCGTACATGTTCTGGGTCAACCTGCGTCTGTCCCTGTTCATCCTCGTGGTGGGGCCGGTGATCGCGATACTGGTGCGCGTGGTGAGTCATCATTTCCGCCGTTACAGCGCGCGTATTCAGACCTCTATGGGCAACGTGACCCGAGCCGCCGAGGAAGTCCTCGAAGCGCACAAGGTGGTCAAGATCTTCGGCGGACAGGAAAAAGAGAACCGCGATTTCGAAATCGTCAACGAGCACAACCAGCGGCTCAACATGAAGCTGACTGCGGCCAAGGGCGGCAGTACGCCAGTCATACAATTTATTGCCGCGCTGGGTCTGGCCGGCGTGATCTATGTGGCTACGCTGGAGACCGGCAGCGAGATGATCACGGTCGGAGACTTCGGCTCTTTCCTTAGCGCGATGTTGCTGATGATGACGCCGTTAAAGCGCCTCACCAACGTCAACGCACCGTTGCAGCAGGGTATCGCGGCGGGCCAGAGCATATTCGAGCTGCTCGATGAGCCGGTCGAGGACCCCGGTGGTGAGCTGCCGCTGCAGCGCGCCCGGGGGCAGGTCTGCTACCGCGACGTGAGTTTTGTCTATCAGCAAGACAAGGGGCCGGTGTTGCGCAAGGTCGATCTGGATGTGCCGGCCGGCCAGCGACTGGCCATCGTCGGACGATCGGGTAGCGGCAAGACGACCCTGGTCAGTCTGTTGCCGCGTTTTTACGATCCCACCAGCGGCGTGATCCTGCTCGATGGCGCTGACATCCGCGACTATGCGCTGGCGGACCTGCGCCACCAGATCAGTCTGGTGAGCCAGGAGGTGAAGCTGTTCAACGACACCATCTACAAC